>CALGIK010000104.1 GCA_937915515.1 uncultured Clostridia bacterium | reverse complement strand
TTATCGTTTAAATCAAATTTTTCGTAAAGATAATTTAAGTTGTTTTTTTGTCCGTTTTTATTATAAGTTTTTACGTTAAAAAGTCGTTCGTCAGGCTTATTTATTTTTTTATTTCGTTCATACGCAACAGAAGCTTCTTTAAGCGAAGCAATTAAATCAGGCAAAAAGACGTCTTTTAAGTCCGACAATATCTTGGTTTGCTGATTTTCGGAAAGCAGTTTTTGGCTGTGGTAAAAAGCGTTGAGGATATCGGACAATTCCTTTGTTTTATTTAATATCGATTGACATTGCGTGACGGTATTTAAATTTATATCGTACATACTGTTTGTTAAATCGTCAGCTAAAAAGAGCAGGTGTCCTGTCGAAAATAATGCGTCAAAACCTCTATACATAAACCTTTTTTTGCTTGAATCTGTTAAGGTCTTTTCAATTTTGTTAAGAATTTTTACTGCTTTTATTTCGCATTTATCAAAGGGATTTTTGCGCTTTTTGATAAAACCAAATGCAATTACCCCTAAAACCAACAACAGACTTAGATAAGGCAAAAATACCGTCAAAAAAAGGTGCATGCTTTGCGAAATAACGCTGAAAGTTAATTGCTTTTCTGTTTCGCCTATCAAACAATATGCCGTGTAACTGCCCTTTTTTAAATTAGATATTTTTATTTTTGATAAATTTTCGGTTATGCCGGTAAAAACAACATCGCCTTGGCTGTCAGTGATATTCCACGTTACAAGGTCGTTTAACAGGTTGCTTTTGCCGTTTACATTGACTTCTAAAACAACGTCGCTACTGGGCGAAAGAAAGTTTTTGCCGCCTTTGTCCACAATAATATCTATTGTTTCCGCTTTTTCAAATACTGTTATCTGCATCCTTGCCTGAAGGGCAGTACCGTCGTTTGTTTGTGCCGCCGCCCATAAATTTGCAGTGCCTTGTTTTTTGGGCGTAAACCAAGCTGTATTATTGTTTTTGTCGTTATTTTTTAAGAACGCTATCGCTGTGTCATCGCTCCCCCAAATAATACTGTCGCTGTTAAACGTGCCGCTTTCATAAAGAAATTCGAGTTTAACATCTCCTTTACTAAGCAATGCCACGCCGGTATCTAAGCTGAATTTTGCTTTGAAACTTTCTGTTTGCGCAAAAACATGCGGCAAATTTATTGACATATATGCCGATAAAAAAATAAATAAGCACAAAACAATAACCAAAGATTTTTTAAGCATTTTTGTCAGCGTCCTTTGCCGCATCTAAATCAGTTTTGTTCATTTTTGATAATAGCTTTTTATTGTTTTTGTTATCACCTTGCGGTGAAAACACTTGCCCTTCGCCCGATGCCAAAAAATGAACATCCAATTGTTTAAAGGGAATGATAATATTGTTTGACTTAAAGGCATCATAAACCAAACGGGGCAAACGATTGTTTATATCCCAGTAGTCTTCTGTGTTTGACCATGCTCTTACAATGTAGGTTACGCCGCCGTCAAGATTTTGTTCGCTCATAAAAATTATCGGAGCAGGCTTTTTCGAAATTTTCTCCTGTCCGCTAATTAATTCCTTAAGTATTTTTTCTACTAAATTTAAATCCGTATTGTAAGCTACAAAAAATTTCCATTCTAAACGTCGTGTCGGCAACGCACTAAAATTAATGACGTTGTTTGTAGTGACTGCGCTGTTTGGCAGTATCAGCAATTTGTTATCGAAAGAAATAAGTTCAAGGGTCATAAGCTTAATGTTTTGCACAATGCCTTCAATCCCGTTGACTTGCACATGGTCGCCGCGTTTAAAGGGCTTGTTGGCAATAATTAATATTCCGTTTGCTAAATTTGCCAAGCTGTCTTTTAAAGCTAAACCGACAGCTAACGCAACGGAAGAAAATGCCACCAAAAGACTGCTTGTAGATATGCCGACAATATCGGCAATGCCAAAAATTAAAAATATCCATAAAACAACGGTAAGCAGCGCCGATACAAAGGTAATCGCAGCAACATCAATAGCCGTCCGGTACAAAATTTTTCGTACAAGCCAACATACAAAAGTGACTAAAATCCCACCCAAAACAGCGACAGCCAAAGCTATTACCATTTTTTTCCACCCGTCGCCGACAAAAAAGTTTTTTATCCCCTCAATTACCTGTACAAAAAAATCTGTTTCCTCAAATAAAAGCATTTTTTACCTTCCTAAGTTAATTATTAACATTTTATTATAAAAACTTCAAGCTGTCAATAGCGCTGTTTTGGGAATAACATTATAAAGATTTTACAAACTAAAAATATGAAAAACCGTCATTCTTTTTTACTGATAATCTTGGCTGTGTTGGTGTTGGCTTATCCCATTTTTATTGGTTTTTCACCTTGTCATATCGAGTTAAAACAAGAGAATATCAAAATTGCCATGCCTATCATTATGTACCATCAAGTCTTAAAGGGCAAAAGCGGAATGTATATTGTAACACCGGAGCAGTTAGAAAGCGACTTAAAAATGTTTAAGGCGCAGGGATTCAATTTTGTTTTGCCAAGTCAAATGATTGATTTTGTAGAGGGAAAAGGCGAACTGCCCAAAAAACCGATACTAATTTGTTTTGACGACGGGCATTACAACAATATTTATTATGCTTATCCGCTGTTAAAAAAATATCAAGCTAAAGCGCTGTTCAATATTATAGGCGTATTCAGCAATAATAGCAGTTATAGCGGCTCTTTGTCTAACCCCGACTATTCGCATATGACATGGTCAGAAATAAGAAACCTTAATACAGACGAATGTATGGAATTAGGAAATCATAGCTACAATATGCACAATTACAGACCTCGGTTTGGGATAAGCAAGCTGCCGGAGGAAACAACTGCTCAGTATATCAAAACACTTACCGATGACATAATGCATATGCAAAGCAAAATGGCAAATCAATGCGGCGTTATCCCTACGGTGTTTGCATATCCCTTTGGCAAGTATACTGTTGAAGGGCAGCAATTGCTGCCAAAATTAGGTTTCAAAATGACCCTTAATTGCAACGAAGGAGTGACAAAAATCAAATGGGGCGAACCTAAATCTCTTTTTGATTTAAGACGCATAAACCGCAGCGGACTATTATGCAGTACCGAAATTCTTTTAAAAATTAAAAAGTATTATTAACAAAAAAACAAGCAGAGTTATGCTTGCTTTTTTAATAAATCTTTTCTTTATATTCTTTTATATAAATTTGATATCTATCATTCGTATACTTTACAAAAAAATTATAATTCTGCTATTGCTTCGATTTCAACCAAAACACTCTTTGGCAATTGCTTTACGGCTACACAGCTGCGTGCAGGCTTAGAAGTAAAATGTTTTGCGTATACTTCGTTAAATTTTGCAAAATCCGCCATATCAGTCAAAAAACAAGTTGTTTTTATTGTTTTTGTTATGTCGCTGCCTGCAGCTTTTAAAACCGCCGCAACGTTTAAACAAGACTGTTCTGTTTGTTCTTCTATATTGTCGCCCTTGATGTTTCCTGTAAGGGGGTCGATAGGTATCTGACCGCTTGTAATAACCAGAGAATTTGTAATCATACCTTGACTGTAAGGTCCGATTGCACCGGGTGCATTGTTAGTGCTTATTATTTTCATTGTTATCTCCTTTATTCAAATATTCTAACAATAAGCAATAATAATGTCAAATCCAATATAATAAAACTAACATTTATTTTGGTTTTTAAAGAAAAATAATAAAACTTCTTGTTTTTAATTTAAAATAGGTTAAAATAATATAAAATAGAAAAAAGGCGGCAAATATGAAATACTGTAAACTTACAAAAATTACAATTTTGTTTTTGGTGGCAATGCTCGCTATATTTGGTTTAGCTTCCTGCACCTATGAAAAAGGCAAATCCGCTTACGACATAGCTGTCGAAAACGGGTTTAAAGGCACTCAAAGCCAATGGTTAAACAGTCTAAAAGGCAGCGACGGCACAAGCGCTTCAAAAATAACCATTGAGGAAATTTATCAGGAAGCGGGAGCAAAGGGTTATGAAGGCAGTTTTTTAGATTTTTTAAAGGAGTATTTAAGTTTTAACACCTTTGAGGACACCAAGTATGCATCAAATAAGGCGCTTTTATCCGTAGTAAGCATTGCTGTGACTCATAACAAGACAGGTCCATTATTTGGCGGAGCAGCTTATTCTGCGGCAGGCAGCGGCGTAATTTATCAACTTAATAAATTAACCGGCGATGCTTATATTATTACTAATTATCACGTGTTATACAATGCTAATACTAATCGAATAGGCGAAAAGATAAGAGTTTTTCTTTACGGTATGGAATATGAGGAATACGCAATAACCGCTTCTTATATGGGCGGAAGTATGACATACGATATCGCCGTTTTAAAGGTGGAAAACAGCAGCGTTTTACAAAACAGCTCGGCTTTAGCCGCCGGTATAGGCGACAGCGACAGCGTAGTTGTAGGTCAAACCGTCCTTGCAGCAGGCAATCCGGAGGCGGAAGGCTTATCTGTAACAAAAGGGATTTTAAGCGTCGACAGCGAGTATATAACCATGACGGGAGCTGACAACTTAACTCAATTGGAGTTTAGGGTTATGCGGGTTGACACGGGTATAAACGCTGGCAACAGCGGCGGCGGATTGTTTGACGCAAACGGAAATCTTTTAGGGATAGTATCGGCAAAAGTAGTTGACGAAAGCGTGGAAGCTATGGGATATGTGATACCTAGCGTTGTGGCAGTAAGAGTAGCAGATAAAATAATTGACAGCGGCAGCTTAAACAAATGTCTTTTGGGTATTACCATTATGTCAGCTAACAGCAAAGCCGTTTTTGATACGGTAACTTTGACCACTCATATTGAGGAAACAGTTAAAATTCAATCGGTTGCAGAGGGCAGTTTAGCCAGCGGTATATTAATGCCTGACGATGTTTTGGTCAGCGTCAAAATTAATGACGGAAATGCGATACAAATAAAACGCACTTTTAACGTTGTCGATACCGTATTAATGTGCAATGTGGGCGACAGGATAATATTTTCCGTTATAAGAAAGGGGCAGCCGCAGGAAATAGAAATAACCTTTACAGCAGCAAGCTTAACTAAAGTCATTTAACCTTAAATAAAGATTTTAGCGCTTAATTTGTCAATTGAGAAAGAATATTACCTTTATAAATCACTTATATAATAAAAAAAATAACCCTTACGGCAAAATTAAAAGCAGGTTAATTCAGATTTGCCGTAAGGGTTATAAAACACTATTAAAACAATTATCTTTTTGTTCCTAAAAAGAATACTGCAAGAGTATCCGGTCCGCTGTGCGCTCCTATAACAGGGTCAAGATAATTTATTATGCAGTCCTTTACTTGTATTTGGCTTAAAATTTTGTCTCTCAGAGACATTGCATCGTCTATACAATCTCCATGAGCGATACAAATTATTTGTTCATTAGGGTTAACGATATTTTCAATAGTTTTTTGCGCCAAGACAGAAATCGACTTATTGCGCCCTACTACTTTACCTATGGCAACCAGTTTTCCGTTGTCATCGGCGTGCATTATGGGTTTTATGTTTATGATGTTTGCTAAAAGATAGCTCGTCGCTTTTACTCTGCCGCCCCTAAACAAGTAAAACAGATTGTCAACAGTAAAATAATGACAAAGTTTAAGCTTATTGTTTTCGAGCCAATCTGCCGTCTCATCTATCGTTTTGCCCTCTTTTTGCATCTTAGCGGCATACATAGCCATAAGTCCTTGCCCCATAGATGCGCCTAACGAGTCGACGGCTATTATTTTCCTTTGCGGATAACCGTTTTTAAGTAAGCTGACAGCTTTAAGCGCATTACTGTAAGTGGCGCTTAAATTTGACGAAATGCTTAAATATATAATATCTTTACCCTCTTTAATATCCTGACCAAAGGCATTGACAAAATCGTTATCGTTGACGCAAGAGGTTGTTATCAGCTCTTTTTTCCTTAACATTTTATAAAACGGTAAAAGGTCAACCGGATTATCCTTATCAAATCCTAAGTACTCCTTTCCGCCTGACAGAAACACAAGGGGGATAACTTTTATGCCGTATTGCTCAATTATTTCGTTTGTTAAGTTTGCGGATGAATCTGTGTAAATTACGTAGCTCATTGTTTTACCTCATTTAATATTTTTTGCATCTTATATTAATGCCCTTTTATTATATTAAAAACCTGCCGATTTTTTATTCTATTGTAGATAATTTTAACTCAACGGTTAAAACAGTCAAAAATAGAGATTTTTTTATCAATTCTACTATGAGTAGAGCGTAGTTTTGCACTGATATACACTTGATTTTTTTGCAGAAATACCTTAAAATAAAGATATGGAAGAAGAAAAGCTTAAAGAATCCATTGCCCGTAACCTTTTGTTTTACCGAACAAGAGCTAAACTCACGCAACTGGAGCTTGCCGAAAAACTTAATTATTCGGATAAATCCATATCAAAATGGGAGAGGGGCGAAGGCGTACCTGATATTTTTATTCTTTGTCAGCTGTCACAGCTTTATGGAGTTACCGTCAACAATCTAATAAGCGACAAAACTCCCAAGAGAATTTTTGCAAAAGGCAATAAGGATATTATTTCTTTGTTAGCGTCAGGGTTAGTTTGGCTGGCAGCGGTTTTATGCTATGTTCTTTTAGGCATATTTGTTCCTTCTTTGTCAAAAACCTGGTTGGCTTTTGTATATGCTGTGCCTGCTTCGGCAATTGTTTTGTTAATTTTTAATCTTATCTTAAAGCGCAACTTAGTTTCATGCTTGTTAGCATCATTAATTTTTTGGGGAATAATATTGTCACTTTATTTAAGTTTTGCCGTGGACAACATTTGGCTGTTGTTTTTTATCGGCATCCCTTTACAAATATTGACGCTATTATGGTTTTTGCTGATAAAGCGTCTCAAAAAATTTCCAAAAATTTAACACCGACGGTAAAAGGAGAATAAAGCGCATCAAAAAACAGCTTTATATGCGAATCTAGGGTACAAGCATAGAGCGCCGACGAATGAGATATACTGGAAAGGAATATGGGCATTATAAGGGGGCTACACAATTGTCGGTAAAACAATAAAAACGCCATATCGATTATTGAATTGAAAGCCCGTAAAGGCTTTATGCTAAAATCGCCGGCAAAAACAATATAAAGCTTTATTAATTTTAAAAGGCATTGCCTAAGAAAGGGGGCAAATCAACTGCAGTTGATTTGCCCCCTTTCTTAGGCAATGCCTTTTAAAATTAATAAAGCTTTATATTGTTTTTGCCGGCGATTTTAGCATAAAGCCTTTACGGGCTTTCAATTCAATAATCGATATGGCGTTTTTATTGTTTTACCGACAATTGTGTAGCCCCCTTATAATGCCCATATTCCTTTCCAGTATATCTCATTCGTCGGCGCTCTATGCTTGTACCCTAGATTCGCATATAAAGCTGTTTTTTGATGCGCTTTATTCTCCTTTTACCGTCGGTGTTAAATTTTTGGAAATTTTTTGAGACGCTTTATCAGCAAAAACCATAATAGCGTCAATATTTGTAAAGGGATGCCGATAAAAAACAACAGCCAAATGTTGTCCACGGCAAAACTTAAATAAAGTGACAATATTATTCCCCAAAAAATTAATGATGCTAACAAGCATGAAACTAAGTTGCGCTTTAAGATAAGATTAAAAATTAACAAAACAATTGCCGAAGCAGGCACAGCATATACAAAAGCCAACCAGGTTTTTGACAAAGAAGGAACAAATATGCCTAAAAGAACATAGCATAAAACCGCTGCCAGCCAAACTAACCCTGACGCTAACAAAGAAATAATATCCTTATTGCCTTTTGCAAAAATTCTCTTGGGAGTTTTGTCGCTTATTAGATTGTTGACGGTAACTCCATAAAGCTGTGACAGCTGACAAAGAATAAAAATATCAGGTACGCCTTCGCCCCTCTCCCATTTTGATATGGATTTATCCGAATAATTAAGTTTTTCGGCAAGCTCCAGTTGCGTGAGTTTAGCTCTTGTTCGGTAAAACAAAAGGTTACGGGCAATGGATTCTTTAAGCTTTTCTTCTTCCATATCTTTATTTTAAGGTATTTCTGCAAAAAAATCAAGTGTATATCAGTGCAAAACTACGCTCTACTCATAGTAGAATTGATAAAAAAATCTCTATTTTTGACTGTTTTAACCGTTGAGTTAAAATTATCTACAATAGAATAAAAAATCGGCAGGTTTTTAATATAATAAAAGGGCATTAATATAAGATGCAAAAAATATTAAATGAGGTAAAACAATGAGCTACGTAATTTACACAGATTCATCCGCAAACTTAACAAACGAAATAATTGAGCAATACGGCATAAAAGTTATCCCCCTTGTGTTTCTGTCAGGCGGAAAGGAGTACTTAGGATTTGATAAGGATAATCCGGTTGACCTTTTACCGTTTTATAAAATGTTAAGGAAAAAAGAGCTGATAACAACCTCTTGCGTCAACGATAACGATTTTGTCAATGCCTTTGGTCAGGATATTAAAGAGGGTAAAGATATTATATATTTAAGCATTTCGTCAAATTTAAGCGCCACTTACAGTAATGCGCTTAAAGCTGTCAGCTTACTTAAAAACGGTTATCCGCAAAGGAAAATAATAGCCGTCGACTCGTTAGGCGCATCTATGGGGCAAGGACTTATGGCTATGTATGCCGCTAAGATGCAAAAAGAGGGCAAAACGATAGATGAGACGGCAGATTGGCTCGAAAACAATAAGCTTAAACTTTGTCATTATTTTACTGTTGACAATCTGTTTTACTTGTTTAGGGGCGGCAGAGTAAAAGCGACGAGCTATCTTTTAGCAAACATCATAAACATAAAACCCATAATGCACGCCGATGACAACGGAAAACTGGTTGCCATAGGTAAAGTAGTAGGGCGCAATAAGTCGATTTCTGTCTTGGCGCAAAAAACTATTGAAAATATCGTTAACCCTAATGAACAAATAATTTGTATCGCTCATGGAGATTGTATAGACGATGCAATGTCTCTGAGAGACAAAATTTTAAGCCAAATACAAGTAAAGGACTGCATAATAAATTATCTTGACCCTGTTATAGGAGCGCACAGCGGACCGGATACTCTTGCAGTATTCTTTTTAGGAACAAAAAGATAATTGTTTTAATAGTGTTTTATAACCCTTACGGCAAATCTGAATTAACCTGCTTTTAATTTTGCCGTAAGGGTTATTTTTTTTATTATATAAGTGATTTATAAAGGTAATATTCTTTCTCAATTGACAAATTAAGCGCTAAAATCTTTATTTAAGGTTAAATGACTTTAGTTAAGCTTGCTGCTGTAAAGGTTATTTCTATTTCCTGCGGCTGCCCCTTTCTTATAACGGAAAATATTATCCTGTCGCCCACATTGCACATTAATACGGTATCGACAACGTTAAAAGTGCGTTTTATTTGTATCGCATTTCCGTCATTAATTTTGACGCTGACCAAAACATCGTCAGGCATTAATATACCGCTGGCTAAACTGCCCTCTGCAACCGATTGAATTTTAACTGTTTCCTCAATATGAGTGGTCAAAGTTACCGTATCAAAAACGGCTTTGCTGTTAGCTGACATAATGGTAATACCCAAAAGACATTTGTTTAAGCTGCCGCTGTCAATTATTTTATCTGCTACTCTTACTGCCACAACGCTAGGTATCACATATCCCATAGCTTCCACGCTTTCGTCAACTACTTTTGCCGATACTATCCCTAAAAGATTTCCGTTTGCGTCAAACAATCCGCCGCCGCTGTTGCCAGCGTTTATACCCGTGTCAACCCGCATAACCCTAAACTCCAATTGAGTTAAGTTGTCAGCTCCCGTCATGGTTATATACTCGCTGTCGACGCTTAAAATCCCTTTTGTTACAGATAAGCCTTCCGCCTCCGGATTGCCTGCTGCAAGGACGGTTTGACCTACAACTACGCTGTCGCTGTCGCCTATACCGGCGGCTAAAGCCGAGCTGTTTTGTAAAACGCTGCTGTTTTCCACCTTTAAAACGGCGATATCGTATGTCATACTTCCGCCCATATAAGAAGCGGTTATTGCGTATTCCTCATATTCCATACCGTAAAGAAAAACTCTTATCTTTTCGCCTATTCGATTAGTATTAGCATTGTATAACACGTGATAATTAGTAATAATATAAGCATCGCCGGTTAATTTATTAAGTTGATAAATTACGCCGCTGCCTGCCGCAGAATAAGCTGCTCCGCCAAATAATGGACCTGTCTTGTTATGAGTCACAGCAATGCTTACTACGGATAAAAGCGCCTTATTTGATGCATACTTGGTGTCCTCAAAGGTGTTAAAACTTAAATACTCCTTTAAAAAATCTAAAAAACTGCCTTCATAACCCTTTGCTCCCGCTTCCTGATAAATTTCCTCAATGGTTATTTTTGAAGCGCTTGTGCCGTCGCTGCCTTTTAGACTGTTTAACCATTGGCTTTGAGTGCCTTTAAACCCGTTTTCGACAGCTATGTCGTAAGCGGATTTGCCTTTTTCATAGGTGCAGGAAGCTAAACCAAATATAGCGAGCATTGCCACCAAAAACAAAATTGTAATTTTTGTAAGTTTACAGTATTTCATATTTGCCGCCTTTTTTCTATTTTATATTATTTTAACCTATTTTAAATTAAAAACAAGAAGTTTTATTATTTTTCTTTAAAAACCAAAATAAATGTTAGTTTTATTATATTGGATTTGACATTATTATTGCTTATTGTTAGAATATTTGAATAAAGGAGATAACAATGAAAATAATAAGCACTAACAATGCACCCGGTGCAATCGGACCTTACAGTCAAGGTATGATTACAAATTCTCTGGTTATTACAAGCGGTCAGATACCTATCGACCCCCTTACAGGAAACATCAAGGGCGACAATATAGAAGAACAAACAGAACAGTCTTGTTTAAACGTTGCGGCGGTTTTAAAAGCTGCAGGCAGCGACATAACAAAAACAATAAAAACAACTTGTTTTTTGACTGATATGGCGGATTTTGCAAAATTTAACGAAGTATACGCAAAACATTTTACTTCTAAGCCTGCACGCAGCTGTGTAGCCGTAAAGCAATTGCCAAAGAGTGTTTTGGTTGAAATCGAAGCAATAGCAGAATTATAATTTTTTTGTAAAGTATACGAATGATAGATATCAAATTTATATAAAAGAATATAAAGAAAAGATTTATTAAAAAAGCAAGCATAACTCTGCTTGTTTTTTTGTTAATAATACTTTTTAATTTTTAAAAGAATTTCGGTACTGCATAATAGTCCGCTGCGGTTTATGCGTCTTAAATCAAAAAGAGATTTAGGTTCGCCCCATTTGATTTTTGTCACTCCTTCGTTGCAATTAAGGGTCATTTTGAAACCTAATTTTGGCAGCAATTGCTGCCCTTCAACAGTATACTTGCCAAAGGGATATGCAAACACCGTAGGGATAACGCCGCATTGATTTGCCATTTTGCTTTGCATATGCATTATGTCATCGGTAAGTGTTTTGATATACTGAGCAGTTGTTTCCTCCGGCAGCTTGCTTATCCCAAACCGAGGTCTGTAATTGTGCATATTGTAGCTATGATTTCCTAATTCCATACATTCGTCTGTATTAAGGTTTCTTATTTCTGACCATGTCATATGCGAATAGTCGGGGTTAGACAAAGAGCCGCTATAACTGCTATTATTGCTGAATACGCCTATAATATTGAACAGCGCTTTAGCTTGATATTTTTTTAACAGCGGATAAGCATAATAAATATTGTTGTAATGCCCGTCGTCAAAACAAATTAGTATCGGTTTTTTGGGCAGTTCGCCTTTTCCCTCTACAAAATCAATCATTTGACTTGGCAAAACAAAATTGAATCCCTGCGCCTTAAACATTTTTAAGTCGCTTTCTAACTGCTCCGGTGTTACAATATACATTCCGCTTTTGCCCTTTAAGACTTGATGGTACATAATGATAGGCATGGCAATTTTGATATTCTCTTGTTTTAACTCGATATGACAAGGTGAAAAACCAATAAAAATGGGATAAGCCAACACCAACACAGCCAAGATTATCAGTAAAAAAGAATGACGGTTTTTCATATTTTTAGTTTGTAAAATCTTTATAATGTTATTCCCAAAACAGCGCTATTGACAGCTTGAAGTTTTTATAATAAAATGTTAATAATTAACTTAGGAAGGTAAAAAATGCTTTTATTTGAGGAAACAGATTTTTTTGTACAGGTAATTGAGGGGATAAAAAACTTTTTTGTCGGCGACGGGTGGAAAAAAATGGTAATAGCTTTGGCTGTCGCTGTTTTGGGTGGGATTTTAGTCACTTTTGTATGTTGGCTTGTACGAAAAATTTTGTACCGGACGGCTATTGATGTTGCTGCGATTACCTTTGTATCGGCGCTGCTTACCGTTGTTTTATGGATATTTTTAATTTTTGGCATTGCCGATATTGTCGGCATATCTACAAGCAGTCTTTTGGTGGCATTTTCTTCCGTTGCGTTAGCTGTCGGTTTAGCTTTAAAAGACAGCTTGGCAAATTTAGCAAACGGAATATTAATTATTGCCAACAAGCCCTTTAAACGCGGCGACCATGTGCAAGTCAACGGGATTGAAGGCATTGTGCAAAACATTAAGCTTATGACCCTTGAACTTATTTCTTTCGATAACAAATTGCTGATACTGCCAAACAGCGCAGTCACTACAAACAACGTCATTAATTTTAGTGCGTTGCCGACACGACGTTTAGAATGGAAATTTTTTGTAGCTTACAATACGGATTTAAATTTAGTAGAAAAAATACTTAAGGAATTAATTAGCGGACAGGAGAAAATTTCGAAAAAGCCTGCTCCGATAATTTTTATGAGCGAACAAAATCTTGACGGCGGCGTAACCTACATTGTAAGAGCATGGTCAAACACAGAAGACTACTGGGATATAAACAATCGTTTGCCCCGTTTGGTTTATGATGCCTTTAAGTCAAACAATATTATCATTCCCTTTAAACAATTGGATGTTCATTTTTTGGCATCGGGCGAAGGGCAAGTGTTTTCACCGCAAGGTGATAACAAAAACAATAAAAAGCTATTATCAAAAATGAACAAAACTGATTTAGATGCGGCAAAGGACGCTGACAAAAATGCTTAAAAAATCTTTGGTTATTGTTTTGTGCTTATTTATTTTTTTATCGGCATATATGTCAATAAATTTGCCGCATGTTTTTGCGCAAACAGAAAGTTTCAAAGCAAAATTCAGCTTAGATACCGGCGTGGCATTGCTTAGTAAAGGAGATGTTAAACTCGAATTTCTTTATGAAAGCGGCACGTTTAACAGCGACAGTATTATTTGGGGGAGCGATGACACAGCGATAGCGTTCTTAAAAAATAACGACAAAAACAATAATACAGCTTGGTTTACGCCCAAAAAACAAGGCACTGCAAATTTATGGGCGGCGGCACAAACAAACGACGGTACTGCCCTTCAGGCAAGGATGCAGATAACAGTATTTGAAAAAGCGGAAACAATAGATATTATTGTGGACAAAGGCGGCAAAAACTTTCTTTCGCCCAGTAGCGACGTTGTTTTAGAAGTCAATGTAAACGGCAAAAGCAACCTGTTAAACGACCTTGTAACGTGGAATATCACTGACAGCCAAGGCGATGTTGTTTTTACCGGCATAACCGAAAATTTATCAAAAATAAAAATATCTAATTTAAAAAAGGGCAGTTACACGGCATATTGTTTGATAGGCGAAACAGAAAAGCAATTAACTTTCAGCGTTATTTCGCAAAGCATGCACCTTTTTTTGACGGTATTTTTGCCTTATCTAAGTCTGTTGTTGGTTTTAGGGGTAATTGCATTTGGTTTTATCAAAAAGCGCAAAAATCCCTTTGATAAATGCGAAATAAAAGCAGTAAAAATTCTTAACAAAATTGAAAAGACCTTAACAGATTCAAGCAAAAAAAGGTTTATGTATAGAGGTTTTGACGCATTATTTTCGACAGGACACCTGCTCTTTTTAGCTGACGATTTAACAAACAGTATGTACGATATAAATTTAAATACCGTCACGCAATGTCAATCGATATTAAATAAAACAAAGGAATTGTCCGATATCCTCAACGCTTTTTACCACAGCCAAAAACTGCTTTCCGAAAATCAGCAAACCAAGATATTGTCGGACTTAAAAGACGTCTTTTTGCCTGATTTAATTGCTTCGCTTAAAGAAGCTTCTGTTGCGTATGAACGAAATAAAAAAATAAATAAGCCTGACGAACGACTTTTTAACGTAAAAACTTATAATAAAAACGGACAAAAAAACAACTTAAATTATCTTTACGAAAAATTTGATTTAAACGATAA
>CALGIK010000103.1 GCA_937915515.1 uncultured Clostridia bacterium | reverse complement strand
GACATTTAAATATCGGCGCCGGCAGGGTAGTGTTTCAGGAATTACCGCGTATAACAAACTCGATAGAAGACGGCAGTTTTTTTAAAAACGAAGCGCTTGTTTCCTTAGCCGACAGCGTAAAACGCAAAAACACCAAAATTCATATTTTAGGGCTTTTGAGCGACGGCGGCGTACATAGCAGTATGCTGCATATTTATGCTTTATTAAAACTATTTAAACAGCAGGGACTGGTAGACGCTTATGTGCATTGTTTTTTGGACGGCAGGGATGTTAATCCGACAAGTGCGATAAAGTATCTCGACGAGTTGCAGTCCTTTATGACGGAGGAAAATTTCGGCAAAATTGCATCAATTTGCGGCAGATATTACGCTATGGACCGAGACAACCGCTGGGACAGAGTCGAAAAAGCTTACGATATGCTTGTTTTGGGAGAGGGCAAAAGGTTTACCGATTACAGAGAGGCAATAAAAGAGAGTTATGCGCTGGGGATAACCGACGAATTTGTTCTTCCCGTTTTGATAGAAGAAAAATCAAAACCCGTAGCTTTAATAAACAACGGCGACGGCGTAGTTTTTTTTAATTTTCGCAGCGATCGCCCAAGGGAATTGACACGGGCATTTACTCAGGACGACTTTAATAATTTTGATTTAAAAAATAAAAAACGCAGCGTAAGTTTTGTATGTATGACGGAATATGACAAGGATTTTACAAACGTCGAGGTTGCGTTTAAGCCAAATAAACCTAAAAATACTTTGGGTTTTTACTTGTCAAGTTTACGCAAAAGCCAGTTGCGTATTGCCGAGACGGAAAAATATGCGCACGTTACTTTCTTTTTTAACGGAGGGGTAGAAAAACCCGACGAAGGCGAAAAACGGGTGCTTATTGACAGCCCTAAGGTTGCGACATACGATACAGTGCCGCAAATGAGCGCAAATACCGTTACCGAAAGGGCAATCAGAGAGCTGTCTCTTAATGATTATGACTTTATGGTGCTAAATTTTGCTAATTGCGACATGGTGGGTCATACCGGCAATTTTGAAGCGACAAAACAAGCGGTAGCTGCCGTAGACGATTGCGTGCGCAGGCTTACCGAATACATTGTTTCTAATAAAGGCAATGTTATAGTCACAGCCGATCACGGCAACGCCGAAAAAATGATAGACGAAAAGGGCGAAATATATTCGGCGCACACGACAAACGATGTACCCTTTATTTTGGTTTCGCCCAATTTTAAAGATATTGTTTTAAGGCAAAACGGCAAGCTTTGCGATATAGCGCCTACTGTTTTAGAGCTTATGGATTTGCCCGTTCCTATGGAGATGACGGGAAAAAGTCTAATTGAGTCTAAATAGCGTTGAACAAATATTTTTTTAAATTACTTGATTTAATATGTCGATTATGATATACTACTTTGGCTTGTAGGAGGATTTATGTTGGCTTTTTTACTTGATACGGCAACAGTGGTTTTAACAATAAGGATAATACTTATGGCTTTGATGCTTATTTCGGCGGTTTATGTGGTTGTTGTGGTTATGCAGCAGGAAGATAATTCCGAAGGATTAGGCGCTTTGGCAGGTCAAAGCAACGAAAACGAGAGTTTTTACGGCAAAAATAAAGCAAAGAATAAGGAACATAGACAAAAACTATGGACAATAGTGGCATCCTGTGTCATGGCAGTTTCTTCTATCGTATTTTTTATTTTGGCAAAATAAGTATTGTTAAGCTAAACACAGTAAAATGAATAAGATTATTGCAACCAACAAAAAAGCATATCATGACTATTTTGTGCTGGATACATTTGAATCGGGCATACGTTTGGTTGGTTGTGAAGTCAAGTCTATACGTAACGGCGAAGTTAATCTTAAAGACAGCTATGTGGCAATAAAAAACGGGCAGCTGGTTTTGGTTAATACTTATATCAAAAATTACGACAAGGGCAGTTTCAGCAATGTAAACAGCATTAGAGACAGAGTGCTTTTGATGCATAAGGCTGAGATAGCCAAAATAAGCGGCAAAGTTAAGGAAAAAGGCTTAACAATAGTGCCTTTAAAATTGTATTTTTGCGGCAGCTTAGTTAAGGTAGAGATAGGATTAGTCAAAGGCAAACGCGAATACGATAAAAAGGAAGCAATAATTAACGCCGATTTGGCGCGTGATAAGGAAAGACAGATAAGCGACTATATTAAACGCAACAAATAAAATGCTAGTGTGGCTCAGTAGGTAGAGCAGCTGATTCGTAATCAGCAGGTCGGCGGTTCGAATCCGCCCACTAGCTCCATAGCGACAAGTAACTTTTGATACTTGTCGATTTTTTGTATTAAAAATCAATCTACTGCTACAAAAGCAAATACGAGACAGGCTGATTTGTAATACCTATGCAAAAATAAAATTAAGCGTCAGCGATTTCTGACGGTATTTTTGTATGAAAATAAAGAACTATGAGAAAAGAAAAATGGTTTTTAAATAAATATTATGTGTTTATATCTTGAAATTTGATAACAAATGACGTATAATTGTTTATGTAAAAGTATCGTTTTTATCAGATAGGAGAAAAAATGACAGCAAAAACTATGCTTGTCGTTGATGACAACAAAATTAACAGAACAGTACTTGTAAATGTTTTCAAAAACGAATACAGTATACTTGAAGCAGAAAACGGAGTGGAAGCAATCAAGCTATTACAGCTTTATTCCACTTCTATTGATATTGTATTATTAGACATAAGGATGCCTTTAATGGACGGTTACACTGTGATACAAAAAATGAAAGTAGACCAAGCTTTGTGCGATATCCCCGTTGTCGTAGTCAGCGGTCAGGACGACGTCGAAAGCGAATTAAAGGTACTTGATTTAGGTGCGGCGGATATGCTGGTCAGTCCTTTTGATCCGAGGATAATCAAGCAACGTGTCAAGAATATAATGAACGCCCGTTTAACCGAAAAATTTAAAATAGAAAATGCGTTACTTAGAGAACAGACACAGGCGCAGGTTCAGCTTAAAGCCGTTATGGACAATATGGTGGGAGGAGTAGCCGTTATCGAAGTAATAGGTGAAGATTTAAAGGCTATTTACCTTAGCGACGGCTATCATAAACTCTGCGGTACTGCGCTAAATACGACGGAGATTTACAAAAACAATTTTCTGTGGAATATGCCCGTTGAGACTCAAAAGGACTTTGTCAAAAAAATTAAATCGGGGTTAAAAAGCAATAAACCGTTTTATATCGAATACAGCACCGTAAACAAAAAAGGGCAAAATTTATGGTTGCAGATGCACGGAGTAAGCATTGAATATCCGGAGGTAAACAATCCCGTAGTAATTGCTGTTTTTACCGATGTTACAGATTTAAAGACTACCGAACACGAATTAAGGGATAAAACAGTGCAGTTGACGGCATTAATGCAGAATATTCCCGGGGCGGTAGTGCTGTTTTCGATCAAAGACAATCGCATCAATGCCCAATGTATAAACGAAGGCATCAACGAGCTTTACGGTGTGACAAATGAGGAATATGATAATGCCTTTGCAATTGATTACGATAAGCAAAGTTCTTTTGGTTTTCTTTCAAATGCGGATAAGGAAAAGCTGGTTGATAAATTTATCAACGCTATAAGCGACGAACCTTTTGACACACGATACGCATTTAAAAGGAAAGACGGCAATACCGTTTGGACTTTTTTAAGGTGTAAACATTTACATACTATTGACGGTGTACTTTATTATTACGGAGTTTTGTTAGACGTTACCAATGAGGTTAAATTTGAGGATGAGAGAAACGCCGCAATAAAGGAGTTGACCTACCGAGCCAATTTCGATATAGCTACAGGGGTATATAGCCGCCGTGCTTTTTTTGATGCCGTCACTAAAAAACTGTTAACTTGTTTTGACAAAAAGTTTTTACTTGTTCGTGCAAATATCGTGCAGTTTAGAAGCATAAACGAAAAATACGGCACGGCTTTTTCGGATATGATACTGCTTGAAGTAGTATCAGCCATAAAAAAATATGCGGATAAGCGGGACGCTATATACGGCAGATTGGACAGCGACAATTTTGCGCTGTGTATTAGCGTGGATAAATTTAATGCCGACGAATTTTTAACGGAATTTGACAATTCGATTAAAGATATTGTAAGCCAGCGGAAATTTTTGATTAACTTTGGCGTATGCGAGTTTGCAAGTCATATGACGCCTGTTTCGCAAGTAGCCGATTATGCAAATCTTGCGATAAAATCAATAAAAAATGTTTTTAAGACGAGAATAGCTTATTGTGACGACAATTTACGCCATAAAATTGAGCGTGAGCAAGAAATAGCGGACAAAATGAATGCTGCATTAGAAAATGGCGAGTTTGAATTTTATTTACAGCCTATAGTCAGTTATGGCAGCAACAAGATAATTAATGCCGAAGCATTGGCACGTTGGAGGACTCCTGAAGGTATGATACCTCCGTCGGAATTTATACCGGCTTTTGAAAGAAACGGATTTATCGGCACTTTAGATGAATTTATTTTTGAAAAGGTATGTAATTATCAAAGTGAAAGGATAAAAAACAACAAAAAGACAGTTCCGATATCTGTTAACCTGTCACGTGCGAGTTTAAGTTACGAAAGATTGCCGGACGAAATTTACAATATTGTTAAAAAATACTCTGTCCCCACCGATATGGTAAAATTTGAAGTTACCGAAACCGCTTATAACGACAATCCAGAACAATTAATGAGCGTAGTTAAAAGGCTGCAGTCTTATGGATTTACCATTATGATGGATGATTTTGGCAGCGGATATTCCTCGCTTAACACCTTAAAGGATTTACCTTTTGACGTACT
>CALGIK010000102.1 GCA_937915515.1 uncultured Clostridia bacterium | reverse complement strand
GGCACGCAACAAGTATGATTATTTTAGCAGCAAAGCAAAAAAAGACGGGTATGAGCAAATTTCCGCAATCTTTGCCGAAACAGCTTTAAACGAAAAAGAGCATGCAAAAATGTGGTATAAAGAAGCCGAAGGTATTTCTGGCACTTACGAAAATTTACTTACGGCGGCAGCGGGCGAGCATGGAGAATGGACGGATATGTATAAAAGGTTTGCTGACGAAGCAGATTCTGAAGGCTTTACCGACATAGCGCGCAAATTCCGTTTAGTCGCCGCAATCGAAAAATCACACGAGGAGCGTTATCTCGCTTTAGCACAAAACATCAAGGAAGGCAAGGTTTTTGAAAAAGAGGTGAAAACCGTTTGGATATGCCGCAATTGCGGACAAATAATAAACGGCACAAAAGCGCCCGAAAAATGCCCCACATGCGACCATCCTCAAAGTTATTTTGAGATGCAGTGCAAAAATTATTAAAATAACAAAAAAGGTTGCGGCTGATTTGCATTAGCCGCAATTTTATTATATAATCAAATAGATATGAAAAAATATAGTACAGTTTTATTTGACCTTGATGGTACCATAAGCAATACAAGCGCAGGCATAATAAAATGCTTAAAGCGTACATTTATTGAGTTTGGCGTAAACCCTAACGAATACGATTTGTATAAATTTATCGGTCCGCCGCTTATTTGGACGTTTAATCATATTTTAGGCGACGGCGCAAAACAGTTTGAAGCGCTTAACTTTTTCAGAAACTTGTATTCTAAGCATATGTTTGAAAACACGCTGTACGAAGGCATTGATGATTTGCTTTTGTCGCTTAAACGTGCTAAATATACCTTAGGGGTAGCGACAAGTA
The DNA here is from genome assembly GCA_937915515.1 of uncultured Clostridia bacterium. Taxonomy (GTDB): domain Bacteria; phylum Bacillota; class Clostridia; order Christensenellales; family CAG-314; genus SFEB01. The sequence continues at coordinate 1,597 of CALGIK010000102.1, read as the reverse complement.
AATATGAACCTATGGCGGTTAAAGTTTTGAAGCGTCTTGACGTTTTGCGTTTTTTTGATTTTGTGTACGGAGCGTTAGCCGACAGAGCCGAAAAAGACGAGATTATATTAGCGGTATTTGCCGACGGCAAGGCGAAAAAAGATGAGACAATTATAATAGGCGACACCTTTTATGATATGAGGGGCGCAAAAAAAGTCGGTATTGATTGCATCGGAGTTACATACGGCTTTGGTAAAAGGGAAGATTTTATCGAATACTCGCCTGTCGCAATTTGCGACAATACAAAGCAGCTTAAAGCCTTTTTTGGGCTAACCTAATACAAAAATTATTATTTCATTACCATTTGATTAAGCAAATATTTCAAAAGTAATATAGGACTTTTATGATACAAAAATCATATAAAGTTTATGTTAAAATCATTGAAAGCATTTTGTTATAACAGTAAAAATAAAATAAAGTACGTCTTTGCTAAAAAAACAATAAGGCAAAGACATTTTTTTATAAAATAAGGTATAATAATAAAAACAACTAATAATTATACATAAATATTCGTGTAAATTGATTTTGCTGCTATAATTTCCTAAAATAATGCATAAATATGTATTGCCAAAATGATAAAAATGTGATATAATGGCATAAATATGGCGTAATAGCGACTGTTATTATGCCTAAGCATTTTTATAGGAGGCAAAATTTTGGCGGAACTAAACTATAATGCAAGCGACATACAGGTGCTGGAAGGATTGGATGCGGTGCGCATGCGTCCGGGCATGTATATCGGCACAACGGGTGCTAAAGGATTGCATCATATTCTGTGGGAAATCGTAGACAACGCCGTTGACGAAGCGGCAAGCGGTTATGCTGACAAAATCGAAATTATTCTCAACAAAGACAACAGCGCCACGGTGACGGACAACGGCAGGGGTATCCCTGTTGATATTCATCCTCATTTAAAAGTCAGCGGCGTTGAAGTGGTTTATACCCAGTTGCATGCCGGCGGCAAATTTAATACCAAAAATTACAGTTTCAGCGGCGGCTTGCACGGAGTAGGCGCTGCCGTCACCAATGCTTTGTCAAAGTGGCTTGACGTCGAAGTTGTGCGTGAAGCAAAAAAATACAAAATGCGCTTTGTAAGCTTTTTTGACGAGAGCACCAAAAAAATAAGAAGCGGCATTCCGCTTGAACATCTTATTTGCGTTGACGAAAAATGTAAGGAACAAATTGGCACAAAAGTGACTTTTTTGCCTGACGAAACGGTTTTTGGCAGCAATACTTTTAGTTACGAGATAGTAAACAAGCGAGTTAAGGAATTAGCCTTTTTAAATAAAGGCGTAACCTTTACTTTAATCGATATGAGGGCTACGGACGAGCAAGGCGAATATTTAAAGGGCGAATATTTTTATGACGGCGGTCTTGCCGACTTTGTGCGCTATCTAAACGAAAATAAAACTACCCTTCATTCACCTCTGTTTTACAAAGGCGACAACGGCAGCGTATATCTGGAATTTGCGCTTCAGATGACCAACGGCTATACCGAAAATCTGTTCAGTTACGTAAATAATATACCTACCCCTGAAGGCGGCACTCATGAAACAGG
>CALGIK010000101.1 GCA_937915515.1 uncultured Clostridia bacterium | reverse complement strand
TTGGATAATGAAGGTTGCGCCGATGCTTATGCCAGAGGTAATGACAAGACAATGAGGCTGTTAAAGGTTGGCCCCTTGGGTCAGATTAAAGAATTTGACAGTATTCCCGTATGGATGCACGGCAATATTCTGGCTAATGAGTCAAAAAACAAGCTTTACGTCACGACTTACGAAGAAGATTTAATAAACGGCGAATATTTTAGCAGCGTAAAAGTATACACTTATTCTGTCGGACAAGAAATCACGCGTATAAGCGTTACGACATTAGCTGACGATGCGGTTATACCCCTTGAGGCTAATCCGAGAGTGGGTGCTGATATAGACAATCAAGGCAACGTTGCGGTTGCATTCGGCAATTACATAGGCGTTATGTTTGTACACGTGCTAAACGCACAGACGGGGATATGGACTAAGCACAGCATAACGTATTATACCGACACCTATATGTTTGACTGCGTCTTGTATCCTTATGTCCGAATAAACGGCTTAAATTGCATAAAAGTGGTTGCAAACAGAGATACTTCCATCACAAAAACAGGCGAAAACGACAACAAATTGCGGCGCGATTACAGCAGATATTTTAGTTATGACGGACAAAATTGGTCACATTTTATTATAGGCGATTTGAGGGATAAAAACAAAAACGGTCTGACCGAATCAAAACCTTTAGACCTTTTTATTGATGGACAGGACACTTATATTGTAACTAAGGAAGCTTTAACGGTAAATTATTATAAAATAACCTCGGACGGAAAAATTACTAAACAAAAATTTATACGTTTTAAAAACCAAATTGCACTTCTCTTTGCAAAAACGGCAATCGTTAACGGCGAAAAATACTTTGTTGTTTCGGGTTTTGGGGTAAAAGGCTTTAAACAGACAGGATATGTGGAAGTTTACGATAAGGATTACAATTTAATTTACCGCAACAATGAGCTTTGTAACAGTCCTTATCTTTATATTGACCGTCACTCAATAAACACTCTTGACATAATGGTAATAAGCAGAGACAAAAAATACGATAAAAATTGCGAGACACATTTTTTAAGTTTGAACTTTGAATAAGCTTTACATTATCCTTATCAAAATTTCATAAATGATATTCGAGATTTAAAAAAACTCAATAAAAAGAGCGAAAAAAACAGCCCGATTAAGGGCTGTTAAATTTGTAAGTATTAAGGGGTCACGCTTTTATTTGCCGTTACGCTGATTTTTACAACGTTTTCGGTTTCTGTCTTATTGTCGCCGCTTATCACTACGGAATATCCGTCAATGTTTTGACTTTCGCTTGTAGCGCTGTCAAAGACATATGCTTTTTTTGTTTCATCCCAGACTAACTCGATTGTGTCGCCCGAATCGTCAACCAATACAATGTCTACATTTTTGTCTGCTTCTACTATTATGGTATAACTTTCCGCTGTTTTATTGACAGCTATATCAACTTTTTTTGAAGTCCCGTCAAGTACTACGTTTTTTTGAGTATGTTCTCCCTCGACTTCAATTGTTGTCAATATGGGAGTTGTAAAATCATCAGGAGAAATCGCAGTACCGTATTTAAGCAGCACTATGGCGGATGTCAAAATAAACACAACTAAAAAGGAACATATTATAGCCAAAAACAGCTTATTACGCTTAATAACATCCATATGCTTTACCTCCTATTTTAATTTACATCTTATTATAACATATTTAGCACATAATGCAAATAAATTTGCATACCTTTTTAAATATTTTATGAAAAATATGTGATTTTTGATAATTTTGCATACCTTACAGTATTTTATAGTTTTTATTGTGAAATTGTTATTTAATCAAACTTCCCTTTCGGTCATTATTTTTATTATTTCCTTATCCGTTTCCTTCATGCCTTGCTTTGCCAACCTGCCGACAACAGCAATCGTATTATCAACGCCTTTTGTAATTATACCCTCGCCGCTTAAAAACTCCTGACCCATTTTGTACATTTGATAACCTAACAGTCCTACAAATACTGCCGCCGCTATTTTGCCGGCGCAGCTTGGTTTTGCATATTATGTCGCTGCTTATAGCAAGGGAATTCACCGCCGTATGCGCTATTGCCTCGTATCTGCCGCCGTTTAAATATGCGATTCCGCATGCCGCTCCCACTCCTGCGCTTACCGCTCCGCAATATGCGCTGAGTTTGCCTATGCCTGTCTTTTGATGTATTGTCATCAGATTGCTGACAATTAAAGCACGCAGTAATGTTTCTTTATCGCTGTTTAGATGTTGAGAATAAATTATAACGGGGACGCTTGCGGTAATCCCTTGGTTGCCGCTGCCCGAAACTATAACAACAGGGAGTTCGCATCCGCTCATACGCGCATCGCTGCCTGCAGCCGCCGCCGCAATGGCTTTATTGTTTATGTCACAATTTTTTTCCGATATGATTTTGCCTATTTTTGCGCCCCAACTGTTTTTTAAACCTTCTTGACTTATTGCCATATTGAGTTCTATCTGTCTGTTAAGCACAAAAGAGACTTCATTTAGGTCGACCGTATCGGCGTAATCCACTATATCGGCAACTTCGAGGTAGGAATACAGCTTATCTGTTTCGCTGTATAGCTGTGATAAAAAAGGTTTAAAAATAGTTTTGCCGTTAAGAGTAATTTCCGTAATAAGAGTATGGTTATCCTCTATCGTAACGCTAACATGGTTTTCTCCCGCTTTTACCGAAACTTTTATATAAAAGATTTTAGGGTTTTCGCTTGCTATAACTTTTATTTTTCCGCTGTCAATAAAATTTTTTATTTCAGTTTTATTTTCCTTTTTTATAGCTGACAAAACTTCAAGATTTTTGTCGGCGTCGCCAAACAAGATGCCTGCCGCAGCTGCGCAGCTTATCCCTTTTAAGCCGTCTGTGTTTGGTACAACCACGCTTTTTGTATTTTTAATTATGTTGCCGCACACTTCGACTACAACGCTTTCGGGCAAGGCATTTAAAACTTGTCTTGCTTTTGCCGCTGCAAACGCTATGGCTATCGGTTCGGTACAGCCTAAAGCGACTATCAGTTCGCTGTTTAATATTTGCGTATAAATACCGTATTTGATATTGTGCTTATCCATACTTTTTTATATTAACACTATGTTTATTTGCCGTCAAATATTTAGCACAATATGTTTTGGGTCACCTTATTTGTCTGCTAATGTGTATTTTAATTGATAAAAAAATAACTATTTGGTAAAAGATTGAAACCACTTGTTTTTTATATCTAAATAGTTTACAATAAATATTGTATTAGGTGTAAATTAAAATACACCTTATATTTGAGGAGATATGAAGGAACTTATCGACAGTATTTTAAAAGCAGAATCAGAAGCTGAAAGTATAGTTTCTAAAGCAAAGGCCGAAGCTTTGGCTATCAATCAACAAACAAATTTGCAAGTTCAGCAAATAAAAGATTCTGTTGTTGAGGACGTCAAAAACGCCCGAAGCCAAGCTGCTTCAAAAATCAATGAAGACGCACAAAACCTGTACAAAAAAAGGTTAGTTGCCGCTAAAGAGCAAGGACAAGCATTGTTGCAAAAAGCTGCGGCAAAAATTGATGAAGTATCAGATTTTATTTTGACGAGGGTTATTGATGGCAATAGCTAGTATGACAAGACTTCAGCTCATAGGTATGTCGTATGAGCGCGAAAAACTATTAAATGCTCTTGCCGATACGGGCGCTGTCCATATAAAAAGCGGCGAAAGAGAGCAAGAAAATACGGAAGATAATTCCGTCGTTAATCTTTCCGAAAAAATAGTACATCTCAATAAAATTATCGAATATATAAGTGATACTTCACGCAAAAACGGTATAGATTTACCCAAGGAAAGCGTAATTGATATCTCCTTTAAGGATTTTATTTCTATCGAAAATCATGCGGATTATTTAGAAGGCATATGTAAAGAAGCAGACAACCTCAGCGAAAAACTTATCCAAAACAATCAAGAAAAAAGCAAACTGCTTTTAAACGCTAATTCGGTGCGGCAATATATTAAAGTTGACGTGCCTTTTTCGAATATAAAAAACACCAAAAAAGTCAATTTAATTTTGGGGACTTTGAGCGGCGACGGATATAATAAGCTGGATGCTTTTATTAATGACGAATGCCCTTTAAGCTTAACTATGCAATGCGGTGTCGGCGAAAACGGAACAGTTGTTTTTGTAGCATGCCACGTTTTAGAAAGCGAAAAAATTGCCGCAAAACTTGGAGAACTTAGTTTTACACGCTGTCCTTTTGATTATGATTTAACTGCCGCTCAAAAGATTAAGCAATTACAAGCTGCTGCTGCGGAAATAGAAAAGGAAGATAATTTGCTTATCAAAAAAATCTGCGGTTATTCGAGCGAAATAAACAAGCTGAAAGTTTACGCAGACAGACTGCAATTTGAAAAACAAAAGCAGGAATACGCCACTAATTTTGAAAAAACGGCGGCTACTTTTACCCTCGAAGCCTTTGTTCCCGTTGTGGCTAAAACCGCAGTTAACGAAAAATTATCAAAAATTAGCAATGCGCTTTATTTTACTTTTGAGGAAGTAACGGAACAGGACGAGCCTCCTACTCTTATGGAAAATAACAAATTGGTAAAACAGTTTGAATTTGTTACAAATATGTATTCGCCCCCTGTGTATAAGGAATTTGATCCAAATACTATAGTAGCGTTTTTTTTCAGCTTGTTTTTTGGCTTTATAATGGCAGATATCGGCTACGGGCTTTTGCTTACTCTTTGTCTGCTTTTTGCCGGAAAAATAAAACAAGATAACGGCACTCGACGGCTGCTTTATATAATCGGTATCGGCGGTATATTTGCTTTTATTTTCGGTATCTTGTTTGGCGGATTTTTTGGGCTTTCTCGTGCCAACGGCATAAATTGGCTGCCGAAAGCAATTATCCCCGACCCTGTTACCAACAGTCAGGAAGTACTTTTGTATTGTCTTATGTTTGGCGCAGTACACCTTATGTTTGGTTTTATCTCTAAGGGACTAACTTTGATAAAGCAAAAACAGGTGTGGGACGCCGTTTGGGACGGTTTTGTATGGGCGTTGTTTCTTGTAGGCATGCTGCTTCTTTTCCCCATGTTTTCTCAATCAGTATTTAATACTAAACTTTTTGGGGGATTTGAGCCGCCGGCATTACTTAACAATATAGGTATAAGTATTTGCGGCGCAGTCATTGCTGTCGAGATTTTTGCCAGCGGACGTCACTCTAAAGGATTGGGAAAAGCCGTAAAGGGCTTTACCTCTATATACGGTTTAATTAACATTTTTGCCGATTTACTTTCTTACGCAAGGTTATACGGTCTTATGCTTTCGGGAGCTATGATAGCAAATATCGTAAGCACAATGAGTTTGCAATTAGCAAGTACCGGCATTGTGGGCACAATCGGAGCGGTGATAATACTTGTTATAGGGCACGCCTTTAATATAGGAATGGGCGTTTTAGGCGCTTATATCCATGATGCGCGCTTGCAGTTTATCGAATATTTTGGCAAGTTTTACGAAGGCGAGGGCGAATTATTCAGTCCTATCGGCAGCAATTTAAATTATACTCAGCTTGTTGCCGCAAAAAACGATGCCGTTAAGGATATAGCCTAATAATAAAAATTAAAATTGCTTTTATCCTAAAGCAGTTATGCTGTAAAAATGCTTGAGCGTTAAGATAAAAAAATATCAATATCCGTTTTACGGATTGACATAATCAATTAATTATGGAGGAATTTTTATGTTGTCATTTCTTTTAGAAGGCGAGGCTGTTAATCTTGCACCTCTTATCGGAGGTGTAGGTGTTGCTTTATGCGTACTGCTATGCGGACTGGGCAGCGCTATCGGATTAAGGATTACCGGAATTACTGCGGCAGCGGTACTGACGGAAAGACCGAAGAAGAACGGTTCTGTAATGATTTTATCCGTTTTGCCTTCCACGCAAGGTCTTTACGGTTTTGTTTTGGGATTAATCAACTACACTAAAATAGCTCAGCTTACCGGTTCACAAGGCTGGGAAATGTTTATTGCATGTATGCCGCTTGCTATTGTAGGTTTTTTATCTGCGATTATTCAAGGTATGACTGCCGTAGGAGGACTTAAGGCTTTGGCTAAAAGCGATTTGACATCGGGCAAGTTGATTCTTTATCCCGCCATGGTCGAGACGTATGCCATTTTGGCATTGGTTGTCAGTATTTTGATGACTCAAAACATAATAGTTTAACGGAAAAACAAAATGTCAGAAAACGGATTGATAGAAAGAATATTATCCGATGCTAAATCTTCCGCTCAGTCTATTGTGGCTAATGCAAGAGCTGATTCGGACGAGTTGCTTATTGCTGAAAAAAATAAAGCATTGGAAATAAAACAGCAAAACGATATAACGCTCCGTATAGAAGCGGATAAAATTATCGCGCGCACAGCTATCGTTGCGGAAATTGACGCTAAAAAAGCGTTGCTTGCCGCAAAAGTGCAATGTGTCGATATGGCTTTTGAAAGAGCAAAGGAAAAGCTTTGCGCTTTGGACAAAAAAGCTTATACTCAATTTATCCTTAAGCTTATCAGTCTTTATGCCGAAGAAAATGATATTATCGTTTTGAGCAAAAAAAACAATACGGATTTAAAAGCGTTAAAAGAAAGTGCTGACTTTTTTAATAAAAAGCTGTCGATTGCAGATTTTTTTGGCGATTTTAGCGGCGGTATAATTTTAAAAGGGAAGAATTACGACAAAAATTTAACCTTTGAAACGCTTTTGGAACAGCAAAAAAATCAGTTGCAAAAAGAAGTATTAAACAGGTTGTTGCAGGTATGAGCGATGCAATTTTTGCCGGTGTTTTGGCAGTATCATATCTGTCAAAGCTTATCGGAAAAGACAGATACAACAGAATGCTCGACTGTGTTAGCGGGCAAGCGGCGTTTAAAATTGCGCAGGAAGCTAATTTCGGTCAAGGGGCAACCGATTTAAAAACAGCGTCGGATAACGAAACCAACGCTCTGGTTGACCTTATTAAAAATCAGTGTCCTTTTGTCGGGCTTAAGGAGTATTTTTTGAGCCGATATGATTTTTTTAACGCCGAAGCGTTGATTAAAAGCAAATACCTAAAATTTGATTCATCAAATATGACAAATTCGTTAGGGCTAATTGATGTCAACAAATTAGCGCAATGGATAAAAGAGGATGACTACGATCAGCTTCATCCTTCACTAAAAACTGCTTTAGAAAATGCCGATACTATGTTTGTAGAGAAAAATGCCGACGGTTTTTTGGTTAACAATTTGTTTATAAAAGCTTATTACGATTATCTAAAACAAAAAATAAAGATGTCCTTACTTAAAGAAGCTCTTATCAAAAAAATTGATTATGTCAACCTAATTGCTGCTTTTAGAGCTGACGGTGACGAAAATTTAATTGAAGAAATGTTTATTGGCGGCGGCAAATTAAAATTGGAGCGCATAAAAGAAATTGCACATAAGGGATACGACTACATTAAAAACGAATTTGTAATCGACGAAACGCACGAATTTTTAAAAAAGATTTTTGCCGACGCAAAAGAAGGTCGCCCGCTGGTTATAAGCGAAAACGAGTCGGACAGTTTTTTACTCAAAAGGCTTAAGGAAGACAGATTTGATCTTGACAACGAAAAACAGTTTTTACTTTATTGCTTATACAAACAAAACGAAATAACAAACGTCAACATTATTGTTGTGGGAATAGAAAGTGGTTTAGATAAGACGCAGATAAACGCAAGGCTGAGGGAATGTTATGAAAACTAATTTAGCCTTAATGGGCGACAGCGAGAGCATATTGTGTTTTAAAGCGGCAGGCGTGGATACTTTCGGAGTTACCGCAATTGATGCCGTCGATACGCTAAAAAGACTGGCAAAAAACTATAAGGTTATTTTTATTACCGACACTTTTGCGGAACTTACCGAAGATATAATAAAGAAATTTGACGACGAAACCTATCCTATTATTATAACGCTGCCCGGTAAAGACGGAAATAACGGCAGCGGAAGCAAATTATTAAAAAAACTGAGCGAAAAAGCTTTGGGCTTAGATATTTTAAGCAAAGAGGACAAATAAATGCAAGGCAAAATCATAAAAGTGTCCGGACCGCTGATTGTGGCGGAAAATATGGCGGACAGTAAAATGTACGACGTCGTGCGCGTCAGCGAAACCGGCTTGATTGGCGAAATAATCGAACTACGGGGCGACAGGGCAAGTATTCAGGTTTATGAAGAAACCACCGGATTAGGCGTAGGCGAAACGGTGACCTCTACAGGCGAGCCGTTGTCGGTGGAGCTTGCTCCGGGGCTTATTGAAGGTATTTTTGACGGAATTCAACGTCCGCTGACAGCTTTAAAAGATAAATACGGCGACAGGATTCACCGCGGTGTAAGCATTAATAACTTAGACCACCAAAAACTGTGGCATTTTAAGCCTTGTATTACTGTCGGAGAGTCGGTCAGCGCAGGCGATATTTTAGGTACGGTAAAAGAAACATCTATAGTTACACACCGAATAACAGTGCCTTTTGGTATAAAAGGCCGTTTGACGGAAATTTACGAAGGCGATTTTAACATAGACCAAACAATAGCTAAAATAGAGACAGACCAAAATGTTGTCGATATATGTATGCTGCAGCGTTGGCCTGTACGCAAAAGCCGTCCCTATAAACAAAAACTCCCCCCTTATGAACCTATGGTAACAGGACAGAGAGTTATCGATACGCTTTTCCCTGTGGCGCGCGGCGGCGTTGCCGCTGTTCCGGGGCCTTTTGGCAGCGGAAAAACTGTTGTTCAGCACC
>CALGIK010000100.1 GCA_937915515.1 uncultured Clostridia bacterium | reverse complement strand
CCTATTTCGTGACCTGCCATCACTAGCTGCAAAAACGATTCATCATTTTTTGCCACCCAACAGCCTCCGACAAAAAATGTTGCTCTAGCATTATATTCATTAAGCGTTGCTAAAATCCTTGGCAAAAATTCCGTGCCGCCGTAGACATTTATCATTATGCTGACGTTTTTGTAATTTCTGTCTCCGTTGTAAATCGGCTTATAACCGTCTTCGTCAAAAACACTGCTTAATGGATTAAAAGCAAATCCGGCACAAAAAACGCCCGCCAAAAGGATTAGCAAAACGATATTTACTACTACATTCGAAAAGATTTTGCTTGGCATTTTTTTCATAAATAAACTCCTTGTTTAGATTATGAAAAAAACGCCGCCGTTATGAATTTAGCCTCGCATTCGTCACGAAGCTAATTTTTTAATGCTTTTTGACGAGTCTAAGGTCAATTCTGCCCTTTTCGTCGATCTTTATAACTTTTACAGTAACCGTATCGCCGATATTTATTACGTCTGTCACCTTTTCAACTCTGTTTTTGCTGAGCTTGCTTATATGAATCATACCGTCCTTACCCGGTGCAATTTCTACAAAAGCTCCGAAGTCTAACACTCTGACCACATTGCCGGTAAATTCGTCACCCACTTCGGGGTCTTTTGCAATAGCCATAACCATATCTTTGGCTTTATCCGCCATTTGTTCGTCGCTTGTTGCAATAAATACCGTACCGTCGTCGGTGATATCAATTTTTACGCCTGTTAATTCTATAATCTTGTTAATTGTTTTGCCGCCGCTGCCGATAACTTCACGGATTTTTTCGGGGTCAATAGTGAAGGTAATTATTTTTGGCGCATATTTAGAAAGCACGGTGCGCGGTTTATCGATTGCCTTGTTCATCTCGTTTAAGATATGAAGTCTGCCAATCCTTGCTTGTTCGAGCGCTGTTGATAAAATTTGTTTATCAATACCTTTAATTTTGATGTCCATCTGGATAGCGGTTATACCGTGAGTGGTCCCTGCCACTTTAAAGTCCATATCGCCGAAAAAGTCTTCGAGTCCCTGAATATCA
>CALGIK010000099.1 GCA_937915515.1 uncultured Clostridia bacterium | reverse complement strand
GATAGGCATTATTTGAAAGAGAGTTTGGATAGTATGTCCGCGCATCGATTGGGCTTGCTGATCTTGTCGGAAATACTATCCAAACTCTCTTTCAAATAATGCCTATCCCATACATCGCTTGGTACAGCAAAAAACAGGACAATTTCATAACCTTGTGGATGAAACCTCTTTACCCTTTGCTGCGTTCACCCATCGCAGATCAAATTTAGGAATCAAGTTTTCAAATTTAGCGCAAATGCTCAAAGCGGCAGGGGTTTTTATACCCTGCCGCTTTATGATATTCAATAACTGCTAATTTGTCTTTTTATTGTCTTACCAGATAATCGGGGTTTTGCCGTCTGTGCCATAATGCCAGTAATTGCCCCCTTCGGTCGGCTGGTTTTGAGAATAGAAGTATTTGGTTGCGGCAGAAAAATAAGTGTTTAAGGGTATCACTTCTATCAAAGCAAATTGCTCGGCAGTACCTTTATAATAAACCTTAGACAAACTGCCGCAATTACCAAATGCGTTATCGTCTATCCTTGTTATGCCGCTTGCGATAATAACTTCACTAAGATTACTGCAATTATAAAATAGTCCGCGTTTTATTGATTTTAAACTTTCAGGCAGTGTGACCGTAGTCAAGCCGATGCATCCGTAAAACGCATTTTCGCCAATAATTGTCACACCTTCGGGTATTATGATTTGATTTAAGCCGCTGCAGCTATTGAATGCATCACTGCCTATTTCCGTGACGCTGCCCGATATCAGAATTTTATTCAAGAATGCGCAACCATCAAATGCATTATTACCTATGCTTTTTACATTACCGCTTATTACTATACTCGTGATACTCTTATTGTAAAATGAGGCATTAGCTACGCTGACTACCTTTTTACCGTTATGCATAAGCGGGATGACCACCTCAGTTGCCGTGCCGTTATAACCTGAGATATAATACTCATCGTTTATTAGAGCATATACCAACCCTTCCGTGCCGGGATGCTCAGTCCACTTTGCATAAAGAGTGATGTTTTGAGTAATGGTTGTAAACTCATAAGGCATTACAAATGTCCCGTTATCGGTATACCAACCCTCAAATATATAGGCAGGTTTTTCGGGGTCGGCGGGCTCACTCACTAACGTGCCATAGTCTTGTGTAATAGCCGTTACCTCACTTCCGCCGTTTGAGTCAAAGGTAATTGTGTATTGGTTGACCGTTTGGGAATATGTCGCCGTAAAAACGATGTCTTCGGTGATAGTCGCAGGTATTTCTTTATCCCAACCCGCAAAAGTATAAGAGTACTCTATCGTGGGGGCTTTTGTCGGATTTGCGGGTGCAATTATTGCAGAACCATAACAAACAGTTTCCTTTTTAAGTTGGGTACCGTCCTCATCGTAGAAAATATATGTACATTCTAGCGCCCACTTTGCATAAAGCGTTAAATTTGTCTTTGAAAAATACGGGAAGGTGACAAGGTGACCGCCGATTGATTCTGGATTGTCGTACCAGCCGACAATCATATAGCCCTCTTTTTGGGTTATCGGCGCGCTTTGGACATTATATGCCGTTATCGTGGAAACAGTACTGCCGCCGTTTGTTACAAAATCGTATTCTCGAATAATCCCGTCCGATGACCAGGTGACAGGCACATAAGAGCCAAATCTGAAATTCCATTTTATATCCCACCCATCGGGTTTTGAAGGAACTTCGCAGTATACCGTAGTTGTCCCCGAACCATAAAAAAGCTCTGTGCCAACTGTAGTAACGCTTAACGGAATTACTATGCTTATTAGCTTGTCACAATCCTTAAAAGCGTTTCTGCCGATTGACTGCACATTGCTTCCGATTGTTATATTAGCGGCGTTGCGGCAGCCCGAAAACGCATAATCGCCGATCGCAGACACACTGTCGGGGATAATTATACCGGTAAAGGAATTACACGCTACAAAAGCGTAATCGCCTATGAATGTGACAGAATCAGGTATAATCACGTTATTAAGAGCAGTGCAACCATAGAAAGCATTATTTCCTATACTTAACACACCTTGATTAATTGTAACGTTTGTAAGTGCGCTACAACCGTTAAAGGTGAAATCCCTTATATTAAGGGCATCAGTTATGTTTACCTTTTTTATCGTTGTTAGTGAAGTGCTGCCGAATAAGTAATTCATTTCCCAAGGCACCGTTACTGAAGCTCCTATAAAGGGCAATGTTATTTCGATTAAATTGCAGCAACCTTCAAATATATTCGATCCTATACTTGATACACTATCCGGGATTGTCATTGATGTCAGCGAGTAACAACCATAGAATGCATAATCATAAATTGCGATAATGCCTTTTGGGAGCACAATGGTTTTTACTGTGCAATATTCAAATGCTCTTTCACCTATAGCTACAACCGGTTTATTGTTGTAAAAAGCGGGAACGTACATAATATCTTCAGAGAGTATATACCCCGAAACAATGTATTCGCTATTTCCGGCATTTGCCGTATATTTTAAGCTTAAAGAGCCCGTTGCATAAAGAACGTGCGTATTGCGAGTATGTGACGGATCATTTTGGCAAACTTCGGTT
>CALGIK010000098.1 GCA_937915515.1 uncultured Clostridia bacterium | reverse complement strand
CTTTAAGTTTATATTCCTCGCTGTTGTCTATTTTGATACTGTTATCCATGACGTTTTCGCCCATGTCGAAAAGGCTCAACTGACCGCTTTCCCTCTGCTTTTTGAAGCTGTTTTCCATATCCATCATGTTTTCGTAGCATTTCAGCATTCCTAAACGAGTGTCGCCAAAACTATCAAAAGCGCCCGCTTTAATTAAATTTTCGACAAGGCGTTTATTTAACACACTGCTGTCAACACGTTTAATAAAATCCTGCAAGCCTTTAAAGGCGCCGTTCTTGTTGCGCTCTGCAATAATATTTTCAATCCCCGAAATGCCTATGCCCTTTATCCCTGCCAAAGCGTAACGAATTTGTCCGTTTTCCGTCTCAAATCCCACGCCGCTTTTATTTATATCAGGCGGCAGAACAGTGATATCTTTTGCCATACAAAAACCGATATGCTTTTTTATCTCGTCAAGGTTGGTTATTCGATTGTCAAGTACGGCTGCAAAATATTCCACAGGATGATAAAGTTTAAGGTATGCCGTTTGATAAGTAACGTAAGCGTATGCGGCGGAGTGTGCTTTGTTAAAGCAGTATTCGGCAAATCTAAGCATTTGGTCAAATAAAGCATTGGCGGCGTCTATTGACACGCCTCTTTTTAAAGCCCCTTCTATCGGATGCGCTTGGCCTTGCGTGACGCCATAAATAAAAATTTCACGCTGTATTATCATTTTTTGCATGTCTTTTTTACCCATGGCACGCCTTACAATATCGGCTTGTCCGAAGGAATACCCAGCAAGCTGTCTAAAAATCGCCATAATCTGCTCTTGGTAAACCATACAGCCGTAAGTGGTTTTTAAAATGGGTATAAGCAATGGATGCAGATATTTTATGCGCTCGGGATGATGTTTGCCTTCGATATAATCGCCAATAAACTGCATAGGACCGGGACGGTAAAGCGCTATCCCCGCTATAATATCTTCCATACTATCGGGACGCAAGTCCTTCATCATCTTTTGCATTCCGCTGCTTTCAAGCTGAAACACTGCGTTTGTATCTCCGCTGGCAATCAGCTTAAACACCTCGGGGTCGTCATAAGTGCACTCATTAAAATCTATTGTTTCGCCTGTGTTTTGCCTAATTTTTTTTATTGTTTTGTCAATATCCGTCAGAGTCCTAAGCCCCAAAAAGTCCATTTTTAACAAGCCCAACTCTTCAACTTCGTTTTTATCAAACTGCGTTGTGATGTCAGTTCCGCTCCTTTGAAGCGGAATATTGTCAGAAATATCTTCGCTGCAAATCACTACGCCTGCCGCATGCATCCCCGTTTGGCGAGGCATACCCTCCACAGCAATAGCAAAATCGAAGACTTTTTTTAACGAATTATCCTCGTTATACATTGTTACTAGCTCGGATATAGCTTCCTCCTTATGCTCTTCGTTAAGCCCTATAATATTAGATAGACTTATTTTTCCGTTGGGCATAAGTTTGGTTATTTTGTTGACCTCGTCAAAAGGCATGCGCAAAGCTCTCGCCACATCTTTTACGGCGTTTTTAGCAGCCATTGTGCCAAAGGTGATTATCTGAGACACTCTTTCCTTGCCGTACTTATTTATAACATAATCAATGACTTCGCCGCGTCGGTCCATGCAAAAATCGATATCAAAGTCGGGCATACTCTTTCGTTCGGGGTTAAGAAATCTTTCAAAATATAAATCATACCTTAATGGTTCCACCTGCGTAATACCTATCGCATATGCGATAATGCTGCCTGCGC
>CALGIK010000097.1 GCA_937915515.1 uncultured Clostridia bacterium | reverse complement strand
ACATGATCGATATCAATGGGCGACGGCAAATAATCGGTGATTGCGTCTAAAAGCAATTGCACCCCCTTATTTTTGTAAGAGGAACCGCACATGACGGGGTTTAGTTCGAGCTTAATAACGGCGTCGCGTATGCCGAGTTTTAATTCTTCCACGCTAATGTTTTCGCCGCTTAAAAACTTTTCAGTCAATGAGTCGCTGCGTCCGGCAATAAACTCTACAAGATTGTCACGGTACTCTTTTGCCGTACTCTTAAGCTCATCGGGAATTTCGCCTTCGGTGATATTACCCATTGTATCGTTATAAAAGTACGCCTTCATTTTTATAATGTCAACGATACCGTTAAAATCTTCGGCGCTGCCGATAGGCAATTGAATGGGCATTGCATTGGATTTAAGCCTGTCCCTTATCATATTGACCACGTTAAAAAAATTGGCTCCATTGATGTCCATTTTATTAACAAAGGCTATACGGGGAACTTTATATTTTGTAGCTTGGTGCCACACTGTTTCGGATTGGGGTTCGACACCGCCTTTTGCGCAAAATACGGCGACAGCACCGTCCAACACTCTTAAACTTCGCTCCACTTCCACGGTAAAATCCACGTGTCCGGGAGTATCGATTAAATTGATACGGTAGTCTATGTTGTCGTCACGGTTAATCCAGTGTACGGTAGTAGCGGCGCTGGCAATTGTAATGCCTCGCTCCTGCTCTTGCTGCATACTGTCCATAACCGCCGTACCCTCATGGACCTCACCCATTTTGCGGGTTTTACCGGTAAAAAAGAGTATCCTTTCGCTTGTGGTAGTTTTGCCCGCATCTATGTGTGCCATTATCCCTATGTTACGCACGTTTTGCAAAGGATATTGTCTCATTTAAACTCCTTTACCAACGATAGTGGGCAAATGCTCTGTTGGCTTCCGCCATGCGGTGTACGTCTTCCTTCTTTTTGAAAGCGCCGCCTGTGCTGTTGTAAGCGTCCATTAACTCGCCGGCTAAACGCTGACTCATGTCTCGGTCGCTGCGGTTACGCGCGTACGAAATCAACCAACGTATAGCAAGTGTTTGACGTCTTTCGGGGCGAATTTCCATAGGCACCTGATAGTTGCTGCCGCCTACTCTCCTCGCCTTTACCTCTAATATCGGCATTATATTGTTTATAGCCTGATTAAATACTTCCATCGGGTCGAGATTCATCTTATTTTTTATAGTATCAAAAGCAGTGTAAACAATTTCCTGAGCTAAGCCCTTTTTGCCGTCATACATTATTTGGTTAATAACCTTTGTAACAACCTTACTGTTGTAAATAGGATCGGGTAGAACGTCCCTTTTGGGAACGCCACTTCTTCTTGGCATAAAAATACCTCCTTATAATTTTTGTTTGTCCTTACTTACAGCTAACTCAACGACTGTGTCGGAGAACCTTCTGCGTTAATTTACGCATACTGCTGATTTGGAGGGACGAACAAAAATTTCATCCGACCAATCAAAAGCTGTAATCACTTACCCCTTATTTTTTGGGGCGTTTGGCACCGTATTTGCTGCGGGATTGCTTTCTGTTTGCTACGCCTGCAGTATCTAATACGCCTCTGATGATGTGATAACGCACGCCGGGTAAATCCCTAACCCTGCCGCCGCGGATAAGAACAACGCTGTGTTCTTGAAGGTTGTGACCTTCGCCGGGGATGTAGCAGGTACCTTCTTCGCCGTTTGTACGTCTGATCCTTGCAATCTTACGTAAAGCGGAGTTAGGTTTTTTAGGGGACGTTGTGGTGACGTTTAAGCATACGCCTCTTTTTTGAGGGCAGCTGTTGAGTAACGGAGTTCTGTTTTTTTCCACACCGCTTTCCCTGCCTTGCTTAATCAATTGATTGATTGTTGCCATATTTACCTCCTTTTAATTTTGGTCGGATATAATAAGCTATTTAGCATTAGCCTCATTTTTTAACAAGCCGACAATAGATGCGATTTTGTCTACACCGCACAATTTTGCCAGTTGTTGTTTTGTTTTTGTATGTACCGTTATTTTGACGTTTTTAGAGGATGCAAGACTAATAACTTTTTGATAAAAAGCATTGTCCACATCCGTCGCCAAAATAATTTCCTTTATTTGGTTGCGGTTTATACATTTTGTCACTTGTCTAAGTCCTATGACTTTGTCTAAACCGTCTAAATTATCACTATCCATAAAATGACACTATTTGTGATAGTAGCAAAATTATTTACCCCTGTCAAGCTTATACGTTGTCTTTGTTAAAGATAGACTCTTTTACCTCGCAATTTCGGTAAAGGGGAAGACCTGTGCCTGCGGAGATAAGTTTGCCTATAATGACATTTTCCTTTAATCCGCTCAATGGGTCAACCTTGCCTTTAATCGCCGCTTCGGTAAGCACCCTGCTTGTTTCCTGGAAGGAAGCCGCCGACAAAAAGCTGTCTGTGGCAAGCGACGCTTTGGTAATACCCAAAAGCACTCTCTTACCCGCAGCGGGACGTCCGTCTTTTTCCAAAGTATCAAAGTTGGCGTCGTCAAAGGAAAAAATATCTACAATTTCGCCCGGCAGTAAATTTGTATCACCGCTGTCTTCCACCTTGACTTTGCGCATCATTTGTCTGACAATGATTTCGACGTGCTTGTCGTTAATTTCGACGCCTTGCAAACGGTAAACCGACTGAACTTCCTTTACTAAATATTCCTGAACGTCTTTAATACCTTTTATGCGTAATAAATCCTGCGGATATACGCTGCCTTCGGTCAGTCTTTCGCCGATTTTTATTTTTTCGCCTGCTTTTACTCTTAAACGGGAGGTATAAGGCACTTCGTATACCCTTTCCCTTTCCTTACTGCCTACTTTTGCCGTATCGTCGGTAACCGTTATTATTTGTTTGCCCTGCTTAGCTTCGATAGAGGTGATTTCGCCGTTGCCTTCGCACAAAGTGGCTTTGCCTTTAGGCTGACGTGCTTCAAAAAGTTCCTCCACGCGGGGAAGTCCTTGAGTAATATCTTCGGTGGTCGCTACGCCGCCGGTATGGAAGGTGCGCATGGTCAGCTGTGTGCCCGGCTCGCCGATGGACTGTGCCGCG
>CALGIK010000096.1 GCA_937915515.1 uncultured Clostridia bacterium | reverse complement strand
CTACAAATTCCTTAGCTTTGTCAGTGTTTGTTACGCAAGTTGCATATGCTAAAAAACGGGATTTTTTAATCACCGTTTCAGCAAAAAATATTTGTTTTGGGACTGTATACAGGACATTGTCCGTCATTTTTTAATGACCTTGATATGTGCTTTTTTGCCCTTATGCAAAACGCATTCCTGAGGTAAAATATAATCGTATAAATTTATTTTAGTTTCGTCAACAGACACGCCGCCGCCGTCAATAAGCCTCCTTGCGTCGCTCTTGCTTTTAGCAAAACCAATCTCAACAAGCACGTCGACAATATTGTCAGACAATACGCTTACCTCGCGCATCTCCTCTGTATTATTGGTAAACGCAGCTTCCGCCTGAGCTTTTACCTCATCTGCAACATCTTTTCCGTGGACAAGCGCCGTAACCTCATACGCTAACCTTACCTTAGCGGCGTTTATTCGCTCGTCACGATAACGGCATAGTTCGTTTATTTCGTCCAACTCCACAAAAGTCAAAAGTTTTAAGCACTTTTGAGTATCTTCGTCATTAATATTACGCCAATACTGAAAAAACTCATAAGGGGAAGTCTTATGAGGCGAAAGCCAAACCGCACCCTTAGCTGTTTTGCCCATTTTAACACCGTCGCTTGTTGTCAAAAGCGCAAAAGTCATAGCGTAAGCGTTTTTTTGCTCTTTGCGTCTTATTAAATCGGCTCCGCCTAGCATATTATTCCATTGGTCGTCGCCGCCTAATTGAAGCAGACAACCATAACGTCTATACAACACCAAAAAATCGTAGCTTTGCATCAGCATATAATTGAATTCTAAAAAGGACAAGCCCTTTTCGAGACGTTTTTTAAAACACTCGGCTGTAAGCATTTTGTTTACCGAAAAACAAGTACCTATCTCACGCAAAAAATCAATATAGTTTAATTCTGCAAGCCATTCGGCGTTGTTTACCATAAGCGCTTTGTTGTCGCTAAAATCAATAAATTTTTGCATTTGTTTTTTGCAGCATTCGCAATTACTGGCTACCGAGTCGCAGGTCATCATTGTGCGCATATCCGTCCTTCCCGAAGGGTCGCCAACAAGCGCCGTACCCCCGCCAATAAGCGCAATAGGACGGTGACCCGCCCGCTGCATATGCGCCATAGCCATAAGCTGAACAAAATGACCTACATGCAGACTGTCCGCCGTAGGATCAAAACCTATATAAAAAGTAACGGACTCATCCCCTAATAGTTTATATAATTCTTCCTCATATACTGTTTGTTTGATAAAGCCTCTTTCCCTCAGCGTATCCATTACATTTTTTGGTGCCATAATCTTCTCCGTTTTTATCAAATTGATTTACTCAATTGTTTCCATATATTTTTTAGATTTTTTTGTCAGCAGATATTGTGTGATAAAGGCATACACCAAAGTTATTACATATATAATAACCCATGCCAAGATATAAAAGAAATGCGTTGTCGGGTCTAAGCTTAATCCGCCTATCAACAACAATGCGTAAACAGTTACAGATATTATTGCAATTAATATAGTCCACAAAGCAGAGCTGTTGTTTTTTAAACCTTCTTGGATATTATTCCATTTTAGACGTGGATTTTTAAAATCTATTATGATTTGCATGTTAGTATTGGCGTAAGCGATTAGGGTAAGCACGATAAACATATTTAACGCTTGTAAAATGCTCGTCACACCAAATGCCGTTATTACAGCAAGACTCAAAAAGATAATAACAGCATTAACAATTAATGCCGCGATAACCTTGACATCCGAATACGTTTTTCCGTCTATTGGCATATACTTGTAGATGTAAAACAGATGCCTGTCACGGCTTATTGCGCCTGTTGCCATTACATTGCTCCCAACAACAAGAAATATTAAAAAGAAAAACAAATAATCCCCTAAATTAACAGGCAAACTTTCACTTGCATCAATGGGCATACGTCCGTATACAAAAGCCATAAAGCCCATTACCACAGGAGATATAACAAGTCCGAATAAGCAGAAAAGTCCTAATTTGTTATCTCTTAATATATTTTTAAAATCAGCCGATAGTAATGCTTTTAATTTTCCTTGACTCTTAAAATCGGATTTAGTAAGTGAGCCCGCATCGGGATTTTCCAATTGGCGTAAAATTGTTTTTTTATACCATGCGCCGGCAATCAATAGCATTAAAACAAAGAGAGCTCCGTTAGTAGCCAAAAACAAAGCAATGTTTATTAATACTTCTCCTATCTGTCCGCTTACAATAGCTTTGCCTATCCAAATATTGGGGTATAAATTATTGCCGGCTTTTGAAAAACTTTCAAGTATATCTTGCAGGAGTTGCGCTGATTCCTCTGTCTGTGTAAACATCATGAATTTACCTATAAAAACGTAAAAGAGAGCAATCAGACCGCCAAATAACAGCAAATAAAATAACAAACTCCAAAAGCCTTTGCCTTTTAATAAGGTTATTAAATAGGATATAGGTATTGCAAGCAAGC
Organism: uncultured Clostridia bacterium; assembly: GCA_937915515.1. Taxonomy (GTDB): domain Bacteria; phylum Bacillota; class Clostridia; order Christensenellales; family CAG-314; genus SFEB01. Next base: position 831 of record CALGIK010000096.1, on the reverse strand, counting down.
AGCCAATTGTCAGCGGCAAAATGGGCAAAATCAGCATAATAGGTAATAGTCCCAAGTAAAAACCGACACCTAACCCGTAACCCATACCAAAAGGCATAACAAAAAACAATATTGAAGCGGCGGCAAAAAGTATTTCCTGTACATATACCAGCACTAACCTTGCGGCAAAAATTCTTCCTCCCGAAATAGGCAGCGGCAGCAGCTGAGCTGCGTCATTGTTTGTATAAATAGTATTTATTATAGTGGATATGCCAAAAAACAATACCGAAAATTGCCCCAAAGTATAAAGGAGAGCAATAACGTCCTCGGCTTTAAAAAGGTTTTGCTCAGCGCAAAGTTTGCCAAGCATATAAAGCATTACAGCAAATGTCCCCAATAAAAAGGCAAAGTATATGCCTACAAAAATAAAAGCAATCCAAGTCTTGTTTTTTGTGCCGTCTGCCTTATATTTGCTAAACCTAAAATGCTGACGCCAAAAATATTTAAAAAGAGCGTTAAACTTAACCATATTGCCTCCTAAGACAGCGCCGTCAGGTTTAAAAATACTTCTTCGAGTGTCTCATTTGAATTTTTGCGTAATCTGTCAAGAGTATCTACGGCAACAAGTCTGCCTTTGCTGATAATAGCAATACGGTCACAGAGTTTTTCCACAACATCTATTACGTGGCTGCTGAAAAACACCGTATTGCCCTCGGCAACGTGTTGGTGCATAAGTTGCTTTAATTGATAAGCCGATTTCGGGTCAAGACCCGTTAGCGGCTCGTCTAATATCCATAATTTAGGATTGTGAAGTATTGCGCCTATCATAACGATTTTTTGCTTCATGCCGTG
>CALGIK010000095.1 GCA_937915515.1 uncultured Clostridia bacterium | reverse complement strand
GGAAAGTCCGAGCACCACAGGGCAGAGCGCCGGAGAAATCCCGGTGAAGGTGACTTTAAGGAAAGTGCAACAGAAATATACCGCCAAACTCATTAGCTTTGGTAAGGGTGGAAATGTGGGGTAAGAGCCCACAGACGCCTTGGTAACAAGACGTTCCTGTAAACCCCGCTCGGTGCAAGAAAGGAGAGCAAACGTTTGCCCGACGTCTCGATATGTCGCTGGAGCTTTACGGAGACGTAAGGCGTAGATAGATGGCCGTCAAATACAGAACTCGGCTTATAGACTGCACTCGAAAAAACGTGGCGCCGTATAAGGTAAAACCCTTGACGGCGCCTTTTATATACGGTTTTCTCAAAAAACGTGTATTATTTTGACATAAAAACAATAATAAGATATAATACTACTCAAAAGAGCAAAAAGCATGTGCGCTTTAAAATACGATTAAATAATATTATTTAAAAAAGCAAACTAAAAAAGGAGAAGATATGAAAAAAATTTTGACAATACAAAATCTTAAATGTTCTAGCTGTGCACAAAAAATTCAAAAAGCGGTAGCGCAACTGGTAGGCGTAAACGAAGTAAAAGTTGATTTTGCGGCAAGCCAAATCAGCCTTGACGTAGACCAAACTAAATATGCCGGCATTTTACCTACAATAAAAGCTATAACCGAACGAGTAGACCCCAATGCAACTTTGACTGAAAATTAAGAGAAAGACAAAATAGCTTTTTTAATGAAATAATGTTATTAAAAGCTGTAAAAAATATGTTTATGTTTTAGGTTGATTTGTAGATAATATATGCAAATTTAAAATGAATTTGCAGGTGAAAACCTAATAGATTGATTACAATTGCTCTTATTTTGGTTTTCATTATCTCTAAAACAACAAATATATGTTAAGCAATCTATAAAATATAGCTAATTTGCCGCCTTAAACAAAAGGGCGGCATATTTATTATTAAAAATACGCTTAGCGCAATATAATAAAGCAGAGGTAAATTATGCTCCTGTCTCCGTTGATTGTATGCAATGCCGTTATTTCTAAGGCAAGTGAGGAAAACATAAAAGATTTAACCCCGCTAAAACTTCAAAAGCTGCTTTATTTTATAAGCGGCCGTTATATTGCCGAAAACGACGGTGCGCCGCTGTTTGCCGAAAATTTTGTTGCGTGGCAGTTCGGTCCCGTTTTGACCTCGGTTTTTTTTGAGTTTAAAGGTTTTGGCAGCGATAGAATAACCAGATATTCCTGTGACGCTAACGGAATTGTATACTTTCCCAACAGTAAATCGAAGATAAATGAACTATTTTTTTCAGTAATGCATCGACAATTTAAAAAATACAAAAAATTCTCGCCGACGGAGTTAAGCGCCCTTACTCATGCCGATGGGTCGCCTTGGTTTACAACAAATTGCAACGGAGTCATTGACAACCAAAAGATTTACGATTACTTTAAGGAGCATCCCGATAAATAAACTATGCAAAGATATTTAAGCAACAAATAAATACGCTTAATACACATAGTTAATAAAAAACAAAACGGAGCGCTAAAATGATAAACGATAATACTACGGCAACGACAACAGATAATTATTTGATAATAGATACGCCTTTTAACAGTCAACACGCTAAAATAAGCGCAGGCGAAACATTAAAGAACGGTGTCGTAAACGCATTTGATAAAGAGCAGCAAGTGATAGGCGTGGTAGGCGCACAAAAAAGAGATAAACTTTATTCATTGCTTTTGGCGGATTACATAACCAATTTAAAAACAGACAAATTAATCAACCGCAAACTTAAGTACTTTACTTTTATCATTATGATGATAGTTTTTTCTCTTCTTACCGTTGGTCTTATAGTTTTTGTCTTTTTTTTGTTGCTAAAAGGCGTAGGCAATGACACTGCCGACATTATTTTATCGGTGTCTTGTTTTGCAACCATAATTACGGCGTTTATCGGACTGCCTGCAATTATCACCAAGCATCTTTTCCCCGAAAAAAACGAAAACGACACTGTAAAAATTATGAGAGAACTTATAAAAAACGATATCGCTGTCCGTCAATCACAAACAAAAACCGTTTACACAAACAAATCAAAAAGATAATCCAACAAAAACATATACTTGATAAACATTAGCGTTATATTTTTATTAAAAAAATTATTTTTAATAAATTATACTTTTTTTCAAACATTTTTTGCTTATAAAACGTCTAATTAGTAGAAAGAAAATTTTTTCCAAACAAGGAGGATAAAATATGAAACGTGTTATAAGCATTTTTACGGCGGTTATTATGATTTGTTCGGTAGCGGTTTTAGTTGCAGGA
>CALGIK010000094.1 GCA_937915515.1 uncultured Clostridia bacterium | reverse complement strand
GGTTTAATGGATTTTTGCTTGTAAACGTTATACAAGCAAAAATCCATTAAACCGTGTACTGCTATTTCGCAGTTTTCGTGAGCCAAAAAATTTTCGAGATAGTTGTTGCCTAAGGGCGAATATTTTATATATATCTCCCCTACTATACCTACTTTGACAGTATCACGCTCTTGACGTTTTATTTTAGAAAAATCTTCCAAAATTTTAAAATAATTTTCTTTAATTTTACGGTACGATAAACGCTTATTTTCCCCTAACTCTTTGCCTAATCTATCTGTCCATAAATCCACTAAATAATCAGTGTCGCCTTTAATTATTTCGTAAGGCTTGCATTGATTTGCAATATGCATAATCAGGTCCGCGTATAATACGGAATAAAGCATACCGTTAAGCATTTTTAGCGTTAATTTAAACCCAGAATGTTTTTCGATGCCTAACATATTAAACGAAATAACCGGCACAAACCCATAACCCGCTTTTTTTAAGGCGTTTCGTATCAGCGACATATAATTTGACGCTCTGCACCCGCCCCCTGATTGAAACATAATCAGCGCAACTTTATTTATATCGTATTTGTTTGAATTTAACGCTTTTAAAAATTGTCCTATCACCAACAGTGCGGGAAAACAATTGTCATTGTTTACGTATTTTAAGCTTGTCTCAATTATCTCTTGCCCATCGTTTGTTAAAAGTTCCATTTTATAGCCTAAAGTCCTTAAATAACTCATCATCAATTTAAAATGGTTAGGCAGCATATCAGGGACAAGGATAGTATATTCATTTTTCATTTTTTTGGTAAAAGGTATATATTTCTGCATTTATTAAACTCCCAAATTGCCTGCTTGTTTATCCTTTATGGCATCTTTAGCGTCAAGCGCTGCCAAAAGACTGCGTAAACGTATTTTTGCCGCACCTAAATTGGATATTTCATCAATTTTTATCTGCGTATAAAATTTGTTATTGCGTTTTAATATCGCATGAATTTCGTCACTTGTAATAGCATCTATACCGCAACCGAACGAAATTAGCTGAACAAATTGCACGTCTTTGTTTTGCGCAGCAAAATAAGCAGCCTTAAAAAGACGAGCGTGATATGTCCATTGATTTAAAACATTTACTTTTATATCTTTAGCTAAATGAGCTACGCTGTCCTCGCTGACTACAACAAAATCAAGACTGTTTGCTAACTTGTCAATTCCGTGGTTGACTTCGGGGTCAATGTGATAAGGTCTGCCCGAAAGCACCATAATGCGTTTATTGTTTTTATGCGCATATTCTATTGCTCTTTCCCCTTCCCTTTTTATTGCTTCCATATAATCGGCATATGCTTTAAAGCCGCATTTTACGGCGTGTGCGACGGAACTAATGCTAATGGAGCTGTCAAGTTGTTTTAAAACGGGATAAATTGTTTTTTCAAGCAGTTTTTGCGAATTTATATTTAAATATGGATACAAAAAACGCACATTTTTTAATTCCTCAATATTACTTTTTAATAATTCGGAATAATACGCAACCAGCGGACAATTATAATGGTTGTCAGTGTTATTTTCTTTAATATTATAGGTAATACAGGGATAAAAGATAATATCGCATTTTTTTTCGATAAGTTTTTTGATATGTCCGTGCATCAGTTTAGCCGGATAACACGCCGTATCTGAAGGTATGCTGTATTGACCTTTTTCGTAAATTTCGCGGTTGGTCAGTCCCGATACCTCTACTT
>CALGIK010000093.1 GCA_937915515.1 uncultured Clostridia bacterium | reverse complement strand
CGGTTGACGCCAAAAACTATAAGGTAGCGACGTATTCGGCACAAGTTATGCTGGACTATAACAGCGAAGACAAAATATTTGTTACAGAGGATTACGAAGCGTTTGTTAAAAAAATCGATACTCAATTAGAGAGCGTTGAAGGTACGACAAACGTATATATCAAAGCCAATTACGTATATTCAAAATTGCGTTACAACAATGGCGTCGATGAAGGCAATGCATTATGGAATCAAGCCCGCAACTATTGTAAAGGTACAAGCATTTATTTTTATTATAATGCTGTTTGTCCGATAAAAAGTTATATAGATGCAGTTATAGACATAAACAAACCCAATACCGAAATGGTATTTGAGATTATTTTACATATGAAACAGCTTAACGAATCAGTTACTTCCGGAGGATTAAAAACTTGGCGCACAAATCTTGACAACTCCTTCAGCGGAACTAGCTATAAATCGGCACAACCGTATATGGCAACAGATATTAAAAGGCTTTTAGAGGCTAAAGATATTTCCGATACAGTAGCAGTAGATTATTCCGCTAAAAACGGCATTCAATATCTTAACGCCTACAATTACTGGAAAGAGATACTAGCATCTCAAGGATAAAATAGGAGAAAAAATGGAAAAAGTTATTAAAGACAGTTTAACCTTTGACGACGTACTTATTATCCCTGCCGAAAGCAATTTTGTCCCTGCCGATGTAGATTTATCCATAAAGCTGTGCGACAAAATTAAGTTAAATATACCTTTAGTCAGTGCCGCTATGGACACAGTGACGGAATATAAACTTGCTATAGCCATGGCAAGAGAAGGCGGCTTAGGATTTATTCACAAAAACATGAGCATAGAGGAGCAAGCAAGCCAGATTGACAAGGTTAAACGCAGTGAACACGGCGTAATTACCGACCCCTTTAGTCTTCACCCCGACGATATGGTGACGGAAGCGCTTGCTTTAATGGCACGCTACAAGATAAGCGGCGTTCCTATTGTTGACAAAACAAATAAGCTTGTAGGCATTTTAACAAACCGTGACTTGCGTTTTGAAACAAACTTTAATCAGCCAATAAGAGATGTTATGACTAAGGACAACTTGGTCACAGCATCAGTCGGCATAACGCTTGCCGAGGCCGCTAAAATTTTAGGCAAACACCGTATCGAAAAATTACCTTTAGTGGATAAGGATTATAAACTTCAGGGACTTATTACAATTAAGGATATCGAAAAATCCATTCAGTATCCGTTTAGCAGCAAAGACAGCAAAGGCAGACTGTTGGTTGGAGCGGCTGTAGGCAGAAGCAAAGACACAATGGAGCGTATTGACGCTTTGGTTATGGCAGGAGTAGACGTTATTACCGTTGATACGGCGCACGGACACAGCAAATTTGTTATGGACGAGGTGACGGCAATAAAACAACGTTATCCCGATTTACCGCTTGTTGCCGGCAATGTAGCGACGGGCGAAGCAACCACTGCTTTAATTAAAGCCGGCGCCGACGTAGTAAAAGTGGGTATGGGTCCGGGCAGCATTTGCACAACAAGAGTTGTGGCAGGCATAGGCGTACCGCAGATTACGGCAATTTTGGATTGTGCCGAAGCGGCGGACAAGCTGAATAAGCGCATAATAGGTGACGGCGGTATTAAATACAGCGGCGACATAGTAAAAGCTATAGCGGCGGGAGCATCTACCGTTATGATAGGCAGCCTTTTTGCCGGCACAACGGAAAGTCCCGGTTCGATGGAAATATATCAAGGGCGCAGCTTTAAGGTATACAGGGGTATGGGCAGTCTTGCGGCAATGGAAGCAGGAAGCAAAGACAGATATTTTCAGGACGATTCTTCAAAATTTGTACCTGAAGGGGTCGAAGGCAGAGTACCTTACCGCGGCAATTTAGGCGATATTATCTTTCAGCTTATGGGCGGACTAAAAAGCGGTATGGGATATGCCGGTCAGCGAACTATTGACGAAATGCGCAAAAACGCGCGCTTTACACGCATAACAAATGCGGGACTTATCGAAAGTCATCCGCACGATATAAGCATAACTAAGGAATCACCTAACTATTCGACAAAAATGTAAGAGCATATGGATAAAGTATTGATAATTGACTTTGGCGGGCAATACATACAGCTTATCGCCCGCTGTATAAGAGAACAAAACATATATTGTGAGATATATCCTTGGAACGCTTCAATAGATAAAATCAAACAATTTTCGCCTTCCGCTATAGTTTTAAGCGGCGGACCGCACAGCATATATAAAGAGGACGCTCCCAAAGTCACGGAGGGAATTTTTTCTCTCAACGTGCCTGTTTTGGGCATTTGTTACGGTATGCAATATATTGCAAACCATTTTAACGGTGTTGTAAAAACAGCGCCCAGCAGGGAATACGGCAAGCAGACTCTTTTTGTCAACAACAGTCCGCTTTTTAACGGCATACCCGCTCAAAACATATGTTGGATGAGCCATACCGATTATATCGAAGTTTTACCCAAAAATTTTGAAGTTGCGGCATACACGGACACCTGTCCCGTTGCAGCAATGCAAAACGAGGAACAAAAAATATACGGAGTGCAGTTTCATCCCGAGGTAAATCATTGCGATTACGGCAAAAAAGTAATAAGCAATTTTTTGTTTAATATATGTAAACTTATTCCCGATTGGAAAATGTCCGATTTTATTAACGACACCGTTGCCAAAATAAAAGCAAAGTGCGGCAACGGAAAAGTGCTTTGTGCGCTTTCGGGCGGAGTGGACAGCGCTGTAGCTGCGGCGTTGGTTTTTCGTGCTGTGGGAGACAATCTTATTTGTGTTTACGTCGACCATGGTTTTATGCGCAAAAATGAAACGGCGGAAATTATCAGGGTTTTTAGAGAGGAAAGAGGCTTTAACTTAATTGCAGTTGACGCTAAGGAGCGTTTTGTTTCTAAACTAAAAGGTATAACTGACCCTGAGCAAAAACGTAAAATTATCGGCGAAGAGTTTATCCGCACATTTGAGGAAGAAGCTAAAAAAATCGGCAAAGTAGATTTTTTGGTGCAGGGCACAATTTATCCCGATGTGGTCGAAAGCGGCGGAAAAACGGGCGTAACAATAAAAACTCACCACAACGTGGGAGGGTTGCCCTCTGTTGTCGATTTTAAGGAAATAATAGAGCCTTTACGTGACTTACTTAAGGACGAAGTGCGTACCGTCGGTAAGCAATTAGGTTTACCCGACAGTATTGTTATGCGCCAGCCTTTCCCAGGGCCTGGGTTGTCTATAAGGATAATTGGCGAAGTTACAGAGGAAAAATTAAATATTTTAAGGGATGCCGATTTTGTATTTCGTGACGAAATCGAAAAAGCAGGGTTGTCCGAAAAAATTTGGCAGTATTTTGTTGTTATGACCAACAGTTTAAGCGTAGGCGTTATGGGCGATTACCGTACTTACAATTACACTTTAGCGCTACGTGCCGTCACAAGCGTAGACGGTATGACAGCCGATTGGGCGCGTATACCGCTTGACGTTTTGGAAAAAATTTCAAACGCCATAGTAAACAAAGTTGATCGAGTTAACCGCATAGTTTATGACATAACAAGTAAACCTCCTGCGACAATCGAGTGGGAATAAAAAAAACAAAAAGGCTGCATATTTGCAGCCTCAACAATTAAAATGAACTTTTTAGTATTTGATATAGAAGCTGCAAACGGCTTTAAACCGTATTCTATATGCAGTTTCGGCTATTGTTTAGCCGACGAAAATTTTAACGTACTTACAAAAAAAAATATATGGATAAATCCTAAATGCAAGTACAACCTAAACGGCACACGTGAAAACGTAGGCATTGATTTGCACCTTGATAAGGAAATGCTTGACAAATCACCCGATTTTTGTGAGGTTTATGTCACAATTAAAGAGCTGTTGATTGACAAAGACGTTATTGTTGTCGGACACGCTGTCGAAAGCGACGTTAATATGTTAAACCGTGCTTGTCAGCATTATAAGCTGCCTTGCATTGAATTTAATTTTATTTGCAGTCAATTGCTGTTTAGACTTTTTAAAGGCGAAAAGGACGTCAGAGCGCTTAATAAAATCGCCGACGAAATAGGTTTAACGTATAACGCACA
>CALGIK010000092.1 GCA_937915515.1 uncultured Clostridia bacterium | reverse complement strand
TAACGGCAAAAGCTGAAAAAAATTCGTCTTTGGAATAAATTATTCTTCTTCAAAAGCGGGGCTTATCGGTCTTACAAAATCCGTCGCAAAAGAGTTTGCCGCCCGCAACATAAATTGTAACGCAATTGCACCGGGGTTTATCAGTACGGATATGACAGATGTTTTGTCCGACCAAACAAAAAAACTGGCGGTTGAAAATATACCTTTAAAACGTATGGGTACGGCAGACGAAATAGCCGCTCTTGCCCTCTTTTTGGCAAGCGATTTATCCGATTATATTACGGGCGAGATTATTAAGGTAGACGGCGGACTGTATATCTGATTTTGGCAAAATATAAAAAGTATAATCAACAGGAGAATTTATGAGAAGGGTTGTAATTACCGGAGCGGGAATAATATCTCCGGCTGGAAACACAACGACGGAATTTTGGGACAATATACATAACGGAAGGTGCAGTATAAGTGAGATTACACGTTTTGATACTTCCCAATTAAAAGTAAAAATAGCTGCTGAGGTTAAAAACTTTGATGCGAGCAATTATATTGATTCTAAGGAAGCAAGGAGAATGGACTTGTTTTGTCAGTATGCTCTTTCTTCCGCTCAACAAGCTTTTACGGACAGCGGCATCGACGGTAAAATCTTGCCCGAAAGGTTTGGCGTTTACATGGGTTCGGGGATAGGCGGCATAAGAACGTTATTGGAAGAATGCGAAAAAACGTCTCAAAAAGGAGTATCGAGAATATCGCCTTTGTTTATCCCCAAAATGATTTCCAATATGGCGTCGGGGCATATTTCCATACGTTTTAATGCGCGCGGAGTGTGTCTTCCTGTGGTGACGGCATGCGCTACCTCAACAAACGCAATAGGCGAAGCGTACAGGGCAATTAAACACGGTTATGCCGACGCAATTATTGCGGGAGGTGCAGAAGCGGCCATTGTGCCTGTCGCTGTTGCGGGATTTACAAACTGCATGGCGCTTTCGCTAAAAAACGACCCACTAAATAGTTCGACACCTTTTG
>CALGIK010000091.1 GCA_937915515.1 uncultured Clostridia bacterium | reverse complement strand
ACGATAACGTCACGGTGGGCGTCACCTGCGAAAATTGCGTGCGTTTAAAAGAACGTTTGCCTTTATTAAAAGCCGCTCCCATTAAGCACAAGTTTTTGGTGTGTGAGCCGCTTTTAGACAGCATTGATTTACACGGCAAACTTGATTTTGATTTGCAATTTGTTGTTGTAGGCGGCGAATCGGGCTTGTCGGCACGCCCTGTCGATTACCGATGGATTATTGATATTAGAGACGCCTGTATCAAGCAAAATATAGGTTTTAAATTTAAACAAACAGGATATAGGTTTGTTAAAGAAGGCAAAACTTATCTTATCCCGCGCAAATTTCAGCACTCACAGGCAAAAAAAGCAAACATAGACTATATTAAAAAAGGAGAGAATTATGAAACCGATTGATAAAGAAAAGAATATTCCTATAACTGCAAGACCGACAATAACGGAAAAAACCACTAGCTGGGACTTAATGAAACTAGCTGACGACCAAGACTGCGAAGCATACGAAGCTGCGGATATAGAACAAATACCCGCCGACAGAAAACGAAAATATCGGGACTTTTATAACGACGTCAAACAGCCTTGCGATTATATTAAAGAGGATTGGTAACTTAAGTCCGCTTTAATTATCGCCCTTATTTTAATGAGGGTTGATTTCTGTTAATTGGCTCTTTTAATTGGCTCTTTTTATAGGTATGCTTTCTGTTTTTGTTTTTAAAAACAATAACAGTATTTTTATTACAATAATACCGATTAAAATCACAATATAAAGATTAAACGCCAATTGGACATTTTGCATTTGGCTTATTGATTGCAAAATAACAAAATTTATTATTGCTATCAAAGCGCCGTAAAAAGCTCCGTATCTTGTCATTTTGTTTATTAAATTTTCTTTATTTTCTTCAATAATATATAGTGCCAAAATCAGGCTGTCATACAAAAAGCATATAATGCCCAAAACTGACAGCAATATCCAATACCATATACTTGTATACAATTCGAACCCGTAAATGTTGTCAGATCTTCCAAAAAAATCATACCCTTTAAAAAAGGGGAAGCAGATGCAGGCGAAAGCACATAGATTGAGAAGAAAGATTACTCCCGAAAGAATTTTTCTGGTTTTTATACTCATATCCAACTCCTTAATTTTTTTCTTAAATATCCTATCAGATTATAACAAATAAATCAATTTTTAAATACATATATTTAATATTCATCAAAACAAAAGCCAAAACTATTTACAAAATCAAGATAAGTTGTTAAAATTATTGTTATGGTAGATATTGACAGAATAAACTTTTTGACGCAAAAAAGCAGGATAAGCGAGTTAACTCCTGAAGAAAAAGCCGAAAGGCAAAAATTAAGACACGAATATATTAACAGTATTAAAAAAAGCCTTATTTCGCAACTCGAAAACACGTACGTCGTAGACGAAAAAGGCACAAAAAACCCTATTATCAAAAAGGACAATTAAGCCGCTTTTATTGCGGTTTTTTGGTAGTAATATGTTAAACAATTCTTTAAAAAAGCTGAAACAACAGCTTATTCAATGCACAAAAAAAGAGCCTGCCGATACGGTCTTTAAAAATTGTCGCATTATAAATGTTTTTAACGGTCAAATCAAAAAGGCTGACGTAGCGGTTAGTGAGGGCATTATCGTAGGCGTTGGCAGTTATGACGGCAAAAAGGAAATCGATTTAAAAAATGCATTTTTGGCGCCGGGTTTAATAGATACGCATTTGCATATCGAAAGTACGATGCTTTCCCCCTCTCACTTTGCCGCCGCAGTTTTGCCGCACGGAGTCACAACTTGTATTGCCGACCCGCACGAAATAGCCAATGTATGCGGCAAAAAAGGCGTCGAATATATGATCAAGGAAGCCAATAAGACGCCTATGGATATACTTTTTATGCTGCCTTCTTGCGTTCCCGCAACACCCTTTGAAGACAACGGCGCAACTTTTGATGCGGCTTTTACAAAAAAATATATCAAAAGCAGCAAGATACACGGTCTTGGCGAGTTTATGAATACCTCTGCTGTTTTAAACTGCGAATCAGAAGCATTGCAAAAAATTTTAGCGGCGACAGTCAACAATAAGACCGTTGACGGACATTTGGTAAGCGCAACGGAGGAGAGCATAAACGCATACGTTTTAGCAAACATAAAAACTGACCACGAAAACGTAACAAAAGACGAAGCTCTGCAAAAGCTTAAAGCAGGCATGTACGTTATGTTAAGAGAAGGCACTGCAACACGAAACCTAACGGCGCTGGAAAGTATTTTTACACCCAAAAATATCAGACGGTTGCTTTTATGCACCGACGACAAACAGGAGATCGGAAGAGCACACGTTTGAACTC
>CALGIK010000090.1 GCA_937915515.1 uncultured Clostridia bacterium | reverse complement strand
CTTTATCTTGTCTCCCTTACTCAGTTTATCGACGGAACTAACCTTAATACCGTCCTTATAAACAAGTGCCCGTCCCTCTACTAATAAAGTTTTTGGCGACAAGAGTTTTATTTTTTGCGCTAAAAGCTTGAGGATTGCGCCGTTGTCCTCTGATTTTTTTAAAAGCAACGTACCGCATCTGTTTAAAACATAATTAAGCTTTCGTTTTGAGTATACCAGTTTTTTGCTTAAAGCGTTATTTACACTAAAAAGCGCAGTCAGATATTTGTTTTTAACGTTATTTATTTTACTTAAAAGTGCTTCTTTTAGCATTATTACAGCGGCGTTAAGTTCCTTCGGCAAATTATTAGTTGTAATTAATTCTGCCGCAACAGAGGGCGTACTTGCCCTTATATCGGCGCAAAAATCACAAATTGTAAAATCCGTTTCGTGACCGACTGCGGAAATAACCGGCTTGGTGCACTTGTAAACTGCGTCGGCAACCTCTTTAGTATTAAAAGCCGACAAATCTTCCGCACTGCCTCCGCCGCGCGCCACAATGACGGCATCAACGTCCTTATCGGCAAAATACCTTATCCCTTCCGCAATACTGTTACTGGCGTTTTCGCCCTGTACTTTGACGGGAAACAAAGTCAATCGCACATATTTGTTGCGCCTGTTTACCACGTTGTAAATATCGTGAATAACCGCACCTGTCAGCGAAGTAACCACTCCTACACTAAATATAAATTTTGGCAAGAGTTTTTTGCGGGATAAATCAAAATATCCTAATTCTTGAAGCTGTTTTTTAAGCGCCAAAAAATTTAGATATTGTTCGCCCTCGCCTTTAAGCAAGCTGATTTTACTTACGGTAAAGCTTATTCTGCCGCTTTTAAGATAAGACGGACGACCTTCGGCTACAACAGAACAACCGTTAAATAGACATATGCCTGCTTTATCGGCATACATAAAACAGTCCATTTGAGAAAAAGCATCTTTAAGAGTAAAAAAGATGCTTTCACCGTTATCGTGCAAATTGGATACTTCGCCGTTGACGCTTATATGAGAAAGCATAGGTTCGTTATCCAACAAAGCTTTTATAAAATTGTTGTATTGAGTGACAGTAATAATCATTTTATCTTATGCTGTCTTTTAGCGGCGTTTACGATATTTTCTGCCATTATTGCCACAGTCATAGGTCCGCACCCGCCGGGTACAGGAGTAATCGCCTCCGCTACTTTACTTACTTCGGTAAAATCAACGTCGCCGCATAGCTTGCCGTCAACAAAATTTGTGCCTATATCAAAAACTATGGCTCCGGGTTTTACCATATCTGCTTTAACCATTTTAGGCACCCCTGCGCATGCGACTATTATGTCGGCTTTTAAACATTGTCTTTTTAAATCAAAAGTATGCGTATGACATATTGTTACCGTTGCGTTGCGGTTAAGCAGCATTAAAGAAATAGGTTTGCCGACAATTGAACTACGGCCTATAACGGTTACATTTTTGCCGTCCAAATCTATTTTATAATGCTCCATAAGCCTGATTGCGCCGTAAGGCGTGCAGGGATAAAAATTGGCTTGTTGGTTTGTGTAAAGAGAATATACATTAAAGGGACTTTGTGCGTCAATGTCTTTTTCTGCACTGATGCTGCTTAAAACAGCTTTTGTATCTATATGTTTAGGAAGCGGCGTTAATACCATAATGCCGTTAATAAAACTGTCGCTGTTTAATTGCTCAATTCGTCTAATAACATCTTGAGTAGTGCTGTTTTCCGCCATTATCTCTAAATTAGCGATAACGCCTAATTTTTCACATGTACGCTTATTTGACAATGCATACTGCATTACCGACTCGTCTTCGCCGACGGCAAGCATAGTAAAGCCCACTGTAAACCCCGCTGAGGCGAGCTTAGAAACTGACACAGTTTGCTCCGCAATTATCCTTTTTGACTCTTCTTTGCCCTCTAAAATTTTTGCCATATTTCCTTAGTCCTTATGTTGTTCTTTTGTATATTCTGCCAAAATTCCGTTGATAAAGCCGGCGCTGTTTTCGGTTGAATAAATTTTACCCAACTCGACAGCTTCGTTTATTATCACTGCAATTGGCGTATCGGTATTATCCAATTCGTATACCGCCATCATCAATATTGCCAAATCGACTTTAAATAAGCGTTCCTCCTTAAAGCCGCGCGCTAAAGCCGATACTTTAGTGCGGTAATCGTCAATATCTTTGACTACTCCTCCGTATATCCCCTTGATAAAATCACGGTCTGCTTCGTCAAGCACAAAAACTTTGTCGTCGACATCAGTTTTTGAAGTAAACTGTTCCAAACTTAAGTCGTCGTAAGTATTGGTAAATAAATATTCGTATATAAGGCTAAAAGCTACCTTTCTTGCATCCTTACGCATTTTTCCTCCAAGTAAATCCACAAAACCCTCTGGTGTTTTCCAAAGGGTAGTTATCTAATCGTTTTTAACTCCGATAATATGGACGTTAATTTCCTTTACCTTAAACTCAACCATTGTGTCAAAAGCGTTTTTAATCGACTGCTGAATGTTGTATGCCACTTCCGTCACCTTGACATCAGGGCATACCTTTACATATACATCGACGTAAATCATATTGTCGACAGTTTCTATTTTGACCAATTTATGGTTTTTATAAGCTTCTTTTGCGTTGTTGATACCAAAATCCACTACTCCTTCTACCTCTTTTAAGGCACAAAGGACTAAATTGAATAATATTTCGCTGCTGTAAACTGTTTTTCCTTTTTCGTCCTGATTGGTAATTATCTTCATTTTGGATACCTCAACTTTTTGTTAAGTATATCACAAAAACGGCAACATTACAATTATTTGTTTACTTTATCGGCAATATTTTTACATAATCGGGAGACACATTCATCTCGCTTATAATAGTGTTGTATATAACAGCCGAATCCTGCAAGGTGAAATCTTCTGCCGAAACAATTACGTTAATATTGTTGCTGTCAACGCCCATCGTAATTACCAATTCCGCATAGCCCTTAGCTGACAATAAACTTTCGAGCAATCTTTCCGTTTCCATTAAATTGATAATCTTTTGTTTTTGGGCTAACGCGCTTGCACGTGCTTCGGCATATTCATCGCCTTCAACACCGATTATCTCATTAAGTTCCGCTATCTCTACCGAACGCATGTTTTCCCAATTTTGCCTATAAGTCGCAAAAAAATTGCCTGTAGGCACATCGTCATCGTCGTCGAGGTTTTGGTTTAATAACGAAAAGTTTAAGTAAGCGGCGACAGCCAACACCAACAGCATAGATACAGCCAAAATTATTTTTTTAGTTTTAGACATATTTTACCTCCGTTAAGTTTTGTGAGTAAAAACTTCTATTTGATTGTAAGAAATCCCCAGCAAAGTCTGAACAGTACGCACAATGTTAAGACGTACAACGGCATTTGAAGCGCCCTTTGCTAC
>CALGIK010000089.1 GCA_937915515.1 uncultured Clostridia bacterium | reverse complement strand
TAGTTCAATTTGCTGCATAAGCATGATGCATTGCGAAGTTGTTTCGTGGTAACCCGTGCCAAAACCTATGCCGCTGTTTAGCTTAATTATATTAGGGCAGTCTCCTTGATAATCCATCCACAAAGGACAGATAACTACATTTCCTATTCTTTTTGGCTCAAAATTTTTTTGCCAGCCGGTAAGCCAATCGTAAGGTTGAGTTTTTTCTATCGTAAAGGTCAGCTCGCCGCTTTCGGGCATAGTATTTTTGAGCAAATTTACCGTATCGTTTAAATTGAAGCGAACTTTTTCATTCGATTTTTCGTCACAAAAACCGACGACGCGTACTGCGTCGCCGTAAGTAGAACGTAAACCTTCCTCTAAATAATCCCAACCGCTTTCGTCAAGGTCTTTTACGTCAAAGATACTGACTGCGTTGCCTGTAAATTCCTGCAAATAGTATGCAACAATTTCAGAGCCGGCAGTTGTCGTAAAAACGGTTATCTTGTAAATATTATCCATCAACCTATCAAAATATCAAGAACTTGTTTAACTGTTTGCCATCTGGCTTTATTGTCTTCGTAAACCTTTTTGCCCTCATCTGTAATAGTATAAAACTTGCGTGTTGCACCGTTTTTTTCGTCGCCCCAATCGCCTTTAATCAGCCCCATATCCTCCAACCTGTGGTAAGCGGAATATAATGATTGTTCGTTAGGCTCATAAAGATTATTTGTGCGTTCGGCAATAACACGCCTGATTTCGCCGCCGTATTTTGGACCCTCTAAAAGTGCGCTCAACACAAAGGTTTCGATGTGACCGCGTAAACTGTCGCTGTCAAGTATTGATAATGCCATATCACATTGCCTCCTTTTTTAATTTTTGTTATTATATCACACATAAAACATTTAGGCAAGCGTGTAAAATATCTAATTTTGCCGTTAAATGTCGTAAAAGGTATTTAATTCTTTAAATATACTGTGAGCAATGATTAAGGAAAAACAAACAACTTTAAAAATTTTATCGTATAATGTTAAGGTAATGCTAAACAAAACCGCAAAATTTTAGCTTGATTTTACTTAAAACATTTGACATAATCGGACTACGATGCTATTATATTATGGCTTCGGTAAAGAAGCGTTTGGGGGTATAGCTCAGCTGGGAGAGCACTTGCTTTGCAAGCAAGGGGTCATCGGTTCGATTCCGATTATCTCCACCAAATATAGGATTGTAGCTCAGCAGGTTAGAGCACCACCCTGATAAGGTGGGGGTCGGTGGTTCGAGTCCACTCAATCCTACCAAACATAAGGCTGTGATTCAGCCTTTTTTTTGTTACTTATTCCTTATCGACCCCTATTTAAAAAACGGTGGGGGTGCGGTGGTGACGCTTCGTGAGTAATTGAAATAAGCATAACTCGCTATTCCATCGCTAACGCTCCTCACGAGTCCACTGTACAGCTAAATATGATTTAACACATAAATACAACTATTATAAATCCATCTCAATCCTACCAAACATAAGGCTGCACATTCAGCCTTTTTTGTTACCTTTTTCCCTCC
>CALGIK010000088.1 GCA_937915515.1 uncultured Clostridia bacterium | reverse complement strand
CCTACACGACGCTCTTCCGATCTATAATAATATTTTAAATCAAATAGTGTAATTAAGTCAATAATAAATAGCAACTACTTTGTTAAGTATTTATCATAAGGTATTTTAAATTGCTTTATTTTTTGCTTTATGTTAAACTTATTTAGTAATGATTATCGCTTTTAAAGCGTTGGTAAAGGGAGATTCTTATGGATTTAAAGGCTAAAACAAAAGAAATTAGACGGCTTACGCTTTCTTGCATTGCAAGTATCGGTGTAGGTCATGTCGGCGGATGCATGTCGATTGCCGAAGTGCTGAGCGTGTTGTACTCTAAGCATATGCGTATCGACCCGACTAACCCCGGCAAATTAGGCAGAGACAGGCTGGTGCTTTCTAAAGGTCACGCAGGTCCCGCTCTTTACGCAACTCTGGCTAGTTTTGGTTATTTTGACAAAAAGGAACTGCTGACTCTAAACAAGCTTGGCACTTCTTTACCCAGTCACTGCAATATGCAGCTTACGCCGGGAGTTGATATGACGGCGGGCAGTTTAGGTCAAGGCATAAGCTGCGGAGTAGGTTTAGCTTTAGGCAGCAAATTAAGCAAAGACGGCGCACGCATATATGTTATTGTCGGAGACGGCGAATGTCAGGAAGGTCAGGTTTGGGAAGCTGCTATGTTTGCGGCTCACAAAAAACTTGATAATCTTACGGTTTTTGTTGACAACAATAAAATGCAGATAGACGGATTGACAAAATACATAGTAAATATCGAAAATATCGCCGATAAATGGCGTGCTTTTGGTTTTGAAGTAATACAAGTTAACGGTCATGACGAAGACGCAATAGATAAGGCAATTACAAAGGCAAAAACAGTTGCGGACAAACCTACTTGCATAATTTTGGATACAATTAAAGGACACGGAGTAAGTATCTTCGAAAAAATGGGCTTTGCCAACCACAGCTGTCCTGTAACGGTGGAACAATTGGAAGTATCCTTGAAGGAATTGGAGGACTAATTAAATGGAAGTAAGAAAAGCATTTGCAGGCACTTTACAAAGCTTGATGGAAAAAAACGAAAAAATTGTAATGCTTGACGCCGATTTGGCAAAAGCCGGCGGAACCTTCAACCTAAGACAGGTCTTTCCAGACAGGGCAATTGATTGCGGTATTGCCGAAAGCAATATGGTAAGCGTGGCGGCAGGGCTGTCGGCATACGGATATATTCCCTTTGTTTCGACATTTGCGCCTTTTTTAGCACGCAGAGCTTTTGATCAAATAGCGGTATCTGTTGTTTATGCAGGTCAAAACGTAAAGCTTATCGGTATGGATCCGGGCATTGCGGCGGAATTAAACGGCGGCACGCACATGAGTTTTGAAGATATAGCCGCTATGCGGGCGGTGTCTAATATGGTTGTATTTGAACCTGTGGACAGTACACAAATGGCGCTAGCCTTGCCTCAAATTGTTGATTATAAAGGGCCTGTTTATATCAGGATGTTCCGCAAGGAGACACCCGATGTGTTTAACAAACCTAATTATAAATTTGATTTATTTAAAGCCGACACAATAAAGGAAGGCAAGGATATTTCTATTTTTGTCAGCGGTTTATTGACTGCCGATACTGTCGCCGCCGCCGAAATTTTAGCAAAAGAAGGTATTGATGCGGAAGTAATTAATATTCACACCATAAAACCGATTGACGAGCAAGCCGTGTTGACAAGCGCAAAAAAGACAGGCAGAGTGCTGACGGTAGAAAATCACAATAAACATGGCGGTTTGTTTGGCGCAGTGAGCGAACTGTTGAGTGAAAATCTGCCTACAAGATGTTCTTATGTCGCTATCGAAGACAAATTAGGCGTTGTCGGTAAATTGGACGAACTTAAAGGGTATTACGGTTTAACCACCCAAGACATCGTTAAAAAAGCAAAATCCTTACTTTAATTTCATTATATAAAAACGGGCTGTCTCATGAAGTAAAAAACAGAGACAGCTTTTTTGTTGATGATTTATTTCAATATACATTGTATTAATATATTAGTGGTACAATAATAAATATTGAGAGGATTTTTTTGATTTGTTATTTCGCTCGCCATTACAGAGTATAAATATGTTATTTTAAATTTTACATTTGTTAGATGTATTTTTACGGTTCTATTTTGGTTATAAGCAAAACACCCTTTTGTAAAAATATCAGGGTGATGTAATTGCTATCAATCATAGTTTAGTGTTTTTAATAAGTGGTAAATATAATTCGAGTATCTTTTTGTTATACTCAAAGAAGGTTTTACGCTCATCAGGCGTTAAATAACTCATATTTTTTTCCGCGTATTGAATTACCCGCTCCTCACGTCTTTTGCAGTAATCAATGCCTTTTTGCGTTACGCGGACGTATATGGTTTTCCTATTGTTATTTAGCTGATAACGCTCTGCGTAGCCTAATTTAACGAGATTGTCTATGATTTTTGTGGTTGTAGTAAAGCTAATTTTTGCGCTGCTGTAATTGTAATTTTTTATTGTTGTCATATTGATATCAATAACATCTTCATATTTATTCTCCAAAGCTGAATACCTCGACAATTTTATCAAGGTGTTTAAATCTTCAGTATTTAATTCGAAGTCTCTTTCGGTCGTCATTTCATTGTGTTTGTAAAGATAACTGTTATTTATTTCCGCTAAAATACTATTAAGATTTGCATAGGAACTTTTATCGTCAAATTCCTGTATCTGCTTTAGTAATAAATTTTTTTCACTTTTAGCGAAAGTTTCATGTGCCATTTTGTACTCCACCTTTCATTAGATTGTACTTAATAGATTTTAATCAATGTAGTCCAATTAATAATAATATTACCAATAAATTGTATAAAAGTCAAGAATTTAGTTGACAACTTAACAAAATCAGTTTAAAATCAAATTAATTTTAAACGCATTTAATTTTATTATGCGTATCTTTAGGAGGGAAAAAAATGAAAACAACAATTAAACTATTTTTAATAGCCTGCTGCATCTGCTTTACCATCTTAGGTATTGCTGGTTGCGCAAACACTTACGAGGTTACTTTTGACAACGGTGTAACAATCCAAAGAGTAAAGATCGGAGAAAAGGCAATAGAGCCATATTTAAATTACGATAGCGAATTATTTACTTTCGAGGGTTGGTATTTAAACGAAGAATTTAGCGGCAACACCTACGATTTTGATAATAATGTAAACGCTAATCTTGCTCTGTATGCTAAACTCACCCCTAAAACATACAAAGTAACTTATAATCTGGGTTGGGTTGAAGCACCACAGGCACCCATTCAAGAAGCAATGAAACAAGATGGAACCTTTACTTTAGCTAATGTGCCTTTGCGTGAAGGTTATACGTTTATAGGGTGGTCGGACGGCAAGCTGATTAAACAGCCAGGCGAAATTTACACTGTCAATGCCAAAACGAGTGTTACTTTAACTGCACTTTGGGAAACTACAAAAATAACTGTTAGGTTTTTAGATTGGAATGATTCTGTTTTAAAAGAAGAGGTGATTTCTTTTGGGGGGACTGTAGCTGCCCCCAGTATACCCGATACAAAAGTGGGTCATTTCTTTGCCCAATGGCAAGGTGATTTGACAAACATTACTACCCTTGAGGTAGGCAAAGTTACATACGATATTATAGCGTGTTATGCTCCCGAAGTTGCTAACGAAGGATATTTTCTTTATTTGGTAAACGACACGAAGGACGGTTGGATTGTGAAAACAGTAATTGATTATTCTTCCCCTCAGTACCAAGAACTGATGGAAAATGTACCTTCAACTTTCGAATTTCCTGAAGAATATATGGGATTGCCTTGCACGGAAGTTGCTTACGGCGCTATGACAGGACTTAGCGGAGGAGCAAATAATGTAACAAGCGTTATCGTTCCGTACAGTTACAAGAAAATAAACGGTATGGGAATTTACGGCTATAACATAACCGAAGTAGTCCTTAACGACGGACTTGAGCGCATAGAGAAGGATGCTTTTTCACTTCTTATGGAATTAGAGGAAATTAATTTACCCTCTACCATAACATATGTAAGTCAATACGCTTTTCCTTATAGCTTAAAGGCTATCAATATGGAACAAAACAACACCAAGTATGGTACAATAGACGGTGTACTTTACGCAGGCGGTACTTTATATCAAGACGGCGTTTCCGTTCCAAGTTTTTTAAATAGATTTGGTGCTCCATTTACTTTGGTAAAATATCCGGAAGCAAAAGAAATTGACACTTTTGTTATGCCTGCCGTTTTCTTTTTAGAAACTAGTTCTATAGTAAGACTAACTAACACCAGAAAAATCGATATGAGTCAGTCGCGCGTAAGAGAAATTCGACAGGGATTATTTTTTGGTTGCAATATAGAAGAAGTAATCTTTTTTGATGGTACTTATATGATAGGCGATTATGCCGCTTTAGATTTAGATAACACTTTCGAATATAAATGTGGATGTTTTGAATCCACCGGATGAGCAGGCTAC
>CALGIK010000087.1 GCA_937915515.1 uncultured Clostridia bacterium | reverse complement strand
ACTACCGATGAATTTTTGAAAAGGTTTGATTTAAGCGGTCTTGACCAATTGCCAAACTATGACGAATTGCTTACGCGTATTCAATCGCTTTCCGTCCCTCAACGAAAAATTGAAGCGGATTTTTACAACAGTAACCGTGACAAAACCTTTAACGTCAGCGATACTGTTTTGCCGGAATTTTTAAAGGACGAGGATGTTGTGGTGATAAAATAAAGCATTATTCAATCTATTGTTAATAATGCATTTATATAAAGCAAATTTTATCAAGTGCTAATTTTACTTACAGTTATGCGGTTAAAACGCATAATTTTTTTACAATTTTTTAGACTAACAATATGCGAAATATCATGCCGCTGCCGATAGTTGGTATAGTGCTTTTAACGATTGCTTTAATTATTATAATTCCTATACTGATTAAGGTTAACGTAAGTCTTAATATAACCAAAAAGTGCATTGATATAGTTGTAAAGCTATTTGGCTTTATTACTGTGATAAATATAAATTTATGTATTAATGATGTTTTTTTGGTTGCGTCTACAAAACGAAAAGTAAAAAAATTGCCATTATGGGAAATCAGCTTGAAGCCGCCAAAAGGGTTATACTTAATTAAAGCGTTAAAATTAATTAAAGTGAATACTCTTTATAATATAAATGTTTATACATTAACAAAAAATAACGTTTTTACTTATTTTTTGGTTTCATCAATGTATACGGCAGAGGGAGTACTTTTAGGAAACGGAATTGATAGTAAAAGCAATCTTAATATTTCATCAAAAAACAGTACATTAAGCATTGATTTTTTTATAACTGTAACAATATATAGGTTAATTAAAATAATGATAAAGGAAGGATTATATGGAAGAGCAAGGTCAAAACCAAATACAGCAAATAGTTGATGCAGCAGTAACAAATATACGTGATGCTGCAAAAGTAAATACGATTATTGGACAACCTTTGTTGTCAAACGACGGAAGCACCATTTTGCCGGTCAGTCAAGTTTCTTTTGCTTTTGTTGCCGGAGGTGGCGAATACGGAAAAAATAACGGCAAGCATTTTAAGGAAAACGACACAAATCAATTTGCCGGCGGGAGCGGCGGAGGAGCAACGCTAAGTCCCGTAGGTTTTTTAGTGTTAAACAATCAAGGAATAAAATTGATTAAATTTGATGAAGAAAGCACTTTAGAAAAACTTGCGGATGTTGCCAGTTCGATTATAGGTGCGATTAAAAATTAAAATGAAAAAATTTCGTTGTATTTTTATTGTCTTTTTTATGCTCATTTGCTGCTCTTTTTTTTGCGGCTTTTCGTATAATACGCAAAAAGATTTTATAAAAATTGACAATGTGAGTACGTCGGCAAGCGGAGCAATTTTAATGGAGGCAGAGAGCAGACGTATTCTTTTTGCTAAAAACGAAAACGCAAAAATGTTTCCGGCTAGCTGTACAAAGATTTTAACAACAATCACCGTAATCGAAAACGCAGACCTTGATGCAGTTGTAGAAGTAGATAATCGTGCTCAAGGCGTCGAAGGCAGCAGCGTATATTTAAGGGCGGGTGAGCATATTTCTGTGCGTGAATTATTGTACTGTTTAATGCTGCAAAGCGGAAATGACAGTGCTGTGGCTTTAGCGTGTTACGTCAGCGGAGGAACGAAAGAGTTTGCTGCCCTGATGAATAAAACGGCGAAAAAAATCGGAACAAAAAACTCGCATTTTGCCAACCCTCACGGTTTGCACAACGACAATCATTATACAACGGCGTATGATTTAGGTTTAATTTCGTGCTATGCATTAAACAATGAGGAATTTGCTAAAATAGTAAGTACAAAAGTTATTAAGGTTTCTAACGAAGGCTATGATTACAATAGGGTGATTGTCAACAAAAATAAATTATTGACGAGATACGAGTTTGCCGACGGTGTAAAAACAGGCTATACAAAAAAAGCGGGGCGCTGTTTTGTGGGGAGCGCAACGCAAAACGGAATGAGGCTTGTTGCAGTTGTCTTAAACTGCGGACCTATGTTTGAAGACGCTCAAAGCATGTTGTCTTACGGCTTTAATAATTATGTGCTTGTAAACGTTATTCCCAAACATAAAGTATATTGTATGGATTTTAAGGGGAAAACTCTTTTATACAGATGTGATTTCCGTTTAAATTATCCGATAAAAAAAGATAAAAGCGAAGACAATTTATTTAAAACACAGCTATCCGTTTTAAAAAACAGAAAACTCGATTTAAAAGTAACTTTCGCCAATAAGTTGATTTTTTCTCAACAAATAGGTATTATATAAGATAGCATAAAAAAGGCTATCTTTTTTAATTGGAGCATATATGAGAATAAATAAATACCTCGCAGGCTGCGGTGTAGGCAGCCGCCGATTTTGCGATAAACTAGTTGCTGACGGTTCGGTTAAAATAAACGGAAAAACCGTAACAGAAATGGGCGCAGAGGTGGACGAAAACAACGACAGCGTAACAGTCGACAATAGGCGTGTCACTTATAAACGCAGAGAATACTATATTATGTTGCATAAGCCAAAAGGCTATGTAAGTACCGTAAAAGACGATTTAGGAAGAAAAACCATAATGGATTTAATTGATATAAAGGCAAGGCTTTTTCCTGTCGGACGGTTAGATTACGATACGGAAGGACTGTTATTGATGACTAGTGACGGCGAGGTAGCGCAAAAACTAATGCATCCGAGCGGAGAAGTCTCTAAAACATATATTGCCCGTATCGAAGGGAATATTACGGAAGCAGAATTGCAGCAGTTGCGTACAGGTGTCATGCTTGACGGCAAATTGACAAATTTAGCAGGTGTAAGATTATTGGATAAAGACGATAAAACCAGCCGTATCGAAATTGTTATTAAAGAAGGCCGCAACCGTCAAGTGAGACGTATGCTTGAAAGCATAGGCAAAACGGTTCAGTTTTTAAAACGCACTGCCGAAGGGGAACTGCGCTTAGGCGGACTTACAAGAGGCACATACAGATTTTTGAATGACAAGGAGATAGAGTATTTACTCTCACTATAAAATGAAGATATTGCTGACTAACGATGACGGAATTAACAGTAACGGTTTAAAAATGATGGCAGAATATTTAGGCGACAAAAACGAGGTATTTGTGCTTGCTCCTGAAAGTCAACGCTCGGGTTTCAGCCATACCATGACTTTTCGCCGCCCTATGTATTTTGATAAAATTGATATGGTAGGAGCCAAAACCGCTTATTCTTTTAGCGGCTCACCGGCAGACTGTGTGCGTTTTGCTATAGAATTTTTTAAGTTTGAACCTGATTTAATTATTTCGGGACCCAATATAGGACCCAATTTAGCGCATGACGTACATTACAGCGGCACAGTTGGCGCGGCAAGCGAAGGTGCATTGTTAGGGTATAACAGTATCGCAGTTTCCTGCACGGTAGAACATCATAATGCAGCAATTGCTCATTTTGATACAACCTGCAAATATATACTTGATAAACTTGATTTATTGAGCAGTCTAAATTTAAAAAAGACTGTTTTAAATATCAACGTGCCCAATATTTACTATAACGAAATCGCCGGCACAAAAATAGTACCTTACGGAAGACGTTTTTTTGAGGATGTATACGTACAAAATATTCACCA
>CALGIK010000086.1 GCA_937915515.1 uncultured Clostridia bacterium | reverse complement strand
ACCCATTGCGACAGCGACCACTGCGGCAGCTTGGACGACGTCATCGCGTCGGACAAAATCGACGTAAAAAACGTCTATCGCCCCAAGGTGGCGTCGTCTTACGAAAACGACCCGCTTAAGCCCTCCGACGGCTACGCCTCCATAACGACGGGCGTGTACGAAAATTTTGTAAAAGCGGTTTACGGCGAAAAGCAGTCGGGCGTTTTGAATGAAGTTTATTACAACATCGAAGGCATGGAAATATCGGGCGACGGCTGGACGCTCAGGCTTTACAACCCTTCGGCGGACATGTACGTCAAACTCAACTCCGCCGCCGAAAAGAACGATATCTCGCCGATAATGGCGCTTAGTTACGGCGAAATAACGGTGCTCTTTACGGGCGACGCGGACGGCAAGGCGGAAAAAAATTTTATGCAAAACGTTTCGCAAAACCTTTTCGGCGACGGTTTCGACGGCGACGTGGACGTGCTCAAAGTGGCGCACCACGGCGGGCAGGAATCGACCTCCGAAGAGTTTTTGGATATGGTCCGCCCCGAATACAGCATAATAAGCGTGGGCAAAAACAGCTACGGGCACCCGCGGCAGGCGACTCTGGACAGGCTGGAGGATGTGGGTTCCGAGGTCTTGCGCACCGACCAATGCGGCACGATAGTCATGTGCTCTACGGGCAGCGACATAACGTTTTTAAAAACCGTGGAGGCGGCGCTTCTTATCTCTTTCGACATAACGGCAAACATCGCGCTTGCCGTCGGCGGGGGATATTTGAGCGCCGGCTGATTTTGCCGTCAAGCAAATTACTTCCGAAAAATAATGATTGTTTTAAGGAGGGTTTTTTGGACGGTATGGTTAATCTGATAGCCGGGTATAGTAGTTATGGCGGCGCTGTTTGACGTCTTGTCCGTTAAAGACGATTACCGATACCTTAACGTGCCGAGAATCATAAAACTGAAATCCGCCGACAACGGGGATTATATACGCAAACGAACCGAAGCGGTAAAAAAATATATTTCATAGCATCGATTGCCGGCTTTGTCCTCGACCTAACCGCCTTGGTTTGCCTTTTGTGTTTCGAGC
>CALGIK010000085.1 GCA_937915515.1 uncultured Clostridia bacterium | reverse complement strand
GGTAATATCATGGGCGTTAAAATAGAGAGTGACTTAAGACGAAATTTATTTGGTCATTTAGAACAACTGCCTCATACTTTTTTTGACAACAATAAAGTAGGCAGTTTGATGAGTCGAATAACTACCGATTTATTCGATATAACGGAATTTGCGCACCATTGCCCCGAAACACTTATTGTAAGCGGCGTACAGATAATAGGTATTTTTACCATATTGGCAATACAACAGCCTTTTATGACTTTGAGCATTTTTGCTTTGATGCCCTTTATGGCTTGGCTTACTATCGTTTTTAACAACAAATGGGACGAAAATTACAGCCAAAACCGAAAAAATATGAGTGAAATTAACGCTCAAGTTGAAGACAGCTTAAGCGGTATAAGAGTGATGAAAGCCTTTACCAACGAGGAGTTAGAAGCAAAAAAATTTGAAAAAGGCAATCAAAAATTTGTAAAAACCAAATCTAAAACCTATCATTATATGGGAACATTCTTTGCCGCTCTAAAGGGTATGGATGCTCTTATGTACATAAGCGTGCTTATTTTAGGCGGTTTATTTAAAATTGACGCAGGACTATTTATTGCTTATCTCTTATATGCTACAACGCTTATGAATACGCTTATAGGTTTTGCCGACTATTCCGAGCAGTTTGAAAAAGGCATTACGGCTTTTGCCAGATACCAACAGATTATCGATACTCCTATAATAATTAAAGACGCAACTGACGCAATTGATATCAATACAATAAAGGGTGATATTGTATTTGAGGACGTTAGTTTTGCATATAAAGCCGATACACGCAACGTGCTTAATCATTTAAATTTAACGGTAAACAGCGGCGAATTAGTCGCATTGGTCGGACCTTCGGGCAGCGGAAAGACTACCATTGCTAATCTTATTCCTCGTTTTTACGACGTAAGCGGGGGAAGAATCACCGTCGATGGAATTGACATAAAAAATATCAGTTTAATATCTTTACGCAAAAATATAGGCATGGTTTTTCAGGACGTGTACTTGTTTTGGGGTACCGTAGCCGAAAATATTGCTTATGGAAAACCTAATGCTACTAGAGAAGAAATAATTGAAGCGGCAAAAAAAGCTGGTGTTGATGAATTTATAAACAACTTGCCAAACGGTTATGACAGTTTTGTAGGTGAAAAAGGCGTAAAACTAAGCGGCGGACAAAAACAGCGCATAAGCATAGCAAGAGTTTTTTTAAAAAACCCTCCCTTTTTGATTTTGGATGAAGCTACCAGCAGTCTTGACAACGAGAGCGAATTAAAAGTGCAGGAATCTCTTGACAAACTTATTGTCGGACGAACGGCAATAGTCATTGCTCATCGACTTTCTACGATACGCAACGCTAAAAAAATTGTGGTGCTGACCGAAAACGGTATTGAGGAAATAGGCAATCACGAATCATTGATAAAACATAAGGGGCTTTATCAAAGACTTTACACGCTTTCGCAACGCACGCAAAAATTAGAGCAAGAAATATAATTCTTTTTGTATTATCCTTTACAAAACTCTAATAAAATGCTTTAATAGTATCAATTATTTTTACATAAGCAGATAGGAGAAACATAATGGAAGAAGACTTAATGCATGACATTAAATGTGTACTTATAGACAAGGAACAAATAAGAAAAAAATGCGAGGAGTTAGGGAAAAAGATTTCTTCAGACTATTGCGGCAAAAAACCGTTGTTTGTATGCGTACTTAAAGGCAGCGTTATGTTTTACGCCGACTTATTGCGTAATATCAATATTGATTGCGAATTAGAATTTATGGCTATAAGCAGTTACGGCACAGGTAAAAGCTCAAGCGGCGAGGTAAAAGTCGTAAAAGACTTAAACACAAAGGTAGAAGGCCGTGATATCATAATTGTCGAGGATATTGTCGATACGGGCATCACTTTAATGTATCTTGTAAATTTATTAAAGTGCAGAGGTGCCAGTAGCGTTGAGATATGCGCTCTGTTAGATAAAATTGAAAGGAGAGAAAGGGAAGTGTATCCTAAATATAAGGGATTTGTTATCCCTAACGAATTTGTTGTCGGATACGGTTTGGATTTCAACGAAAAATATCGCAATCTTCCCGAGGTATGTATTTTAAACAGTTAATTACGTGACAAAAATGACCCGTTAAAGCGGGTCATTTTTTTGTAATAGAAAACCCCGCGCTAGGCGCGGGGTTCAGTAGAAGTTATACTTATAA
>CALGIK010000084.1 GCA_937915515.1 uncultured Clostridia bacterium | reverse complement strand
AAGTTTTTTAAATTACCTTTATATTTTCCGCTCTTACGGCATAAGCCGTAAGAGCGGAAAATATAAAGGTAATTTAAAAAACTTACCGTTTTAAGCAAAGCCCCTCTGTCGTCTGCCATAGACACAAAGCCGCCTTCGTCCAAACTTATGTTAAAATTAGCCGGGTTTAAGTCGTCGCTGAAAAAAAGCGTTTTTTCGTCCTGTTTTGTGAGCGCAAACAGTCTGTCGCTATGAATACACAATTGATAAAAGCCAAAATTGTTTTCGTAAACAACAGGCGTGCCGCTGCCGTAATAAATGCGCATGGCGTCAAGAGCGGAAGAAAATATCATTACGTCTTCGCCGTTAAGTCTATAATTTATTGCGTCGGGTACGTCGTTAAACATTCGGCTGTCAAAGCATACTATCCCGTTTATTAATTTATTTACATAAATGCAATAAAGGCGAAGCCTGTCAGACAGCATAATTATCCTGTCGTCGTTGGCTTTTGTGACGGGGTCTGTGCGTCGGTAATACCATATTCTTTTTATCTTATAACTGCCTAAGCTGGCTTGTAAAAACGTACCGTCGCCTAACGGCAGCATAAGGGGGTTTACGCCGCCGTATTCCTTAAGAGCGCCGCTTTCTCCTTTGACGTTGTAACTGAGTTTAGCAACGCTTGCGTCTATGTATGCGTCGTCTCTTATGCTGTTTTGCCCGCCGGCAAAGTCGCTTACGGTAAGCTTTTTTTGCACTGTCCTTTTTGCCAAAAGCCTTTTAGAGTGAAACACCTTACAGCCACCTCCTGCTTTTGATTTTAAGCGAACGGTTACAAAAAAGAATCACCTCTATTAAATCCTTGTAGCGTTTATCCCACATTGCCGCCTCGTCGGAATTGTTTGTCAAAAACATATATTCGGCAATTGCGCCGTAAGCAAATACCCTTTCATCCATTTTGCAGCTGCCTGCTTCTAATTCGTCGCAAAAGGTTTTTGTCTCTGGGCGGTAATTGTAGGTTACAATCATTTTGCCCTTTGTATCGGCAATAAGCGAGTCAGGGGTGTATTTAAAGGAAACTTCGTCGCCGTACTCATCAGTTACCTTTACTGCCTCATGCACCGTTTTTAAAAAACTGTTGTACGGCGCAATATTTGCGGGAAACGTCTGTAAATAAGTCAGCGGCAGGTAATCGCAGGCAAGCTCTTTTTCACACAAAATAACGCAATCGGTAAGAAGTTTTAATCTTTTGTGTGAAAAAGAGCTTGCCTGCGATTAGTGCCTGTTCAATAAGTTCGTTGTCGGCATTATCAAAAACAGTTTGGTCAAAATCAAAGTCAAGCAGCTTGCCGCATAGTTTTACTATATCTTTTACCTTCATTTTTTCTCCTTTTTGCTTTAAATAAGCGGACGGGCGTTTTCGTCCGCTTATTTTCTTTTATTTTGTTTAATTAGTACAAAAACCTTCTATGCTTCGGTTATGCCGGTTATGACGCCCTGACCGCTGGGTCTTTCGCATAACAGGTCAGCATATTTAACAAGAGTAGCCGTATAGACAGGCTTTCCCGCCACTTGTTTAAGCACTTTGCCGTCGTCGCCTTCGAGCCAGCGCCAATCGCATAACTGATGCAAAACAAAGTCGTCGGTGTTGAGTATGTACATAGTGCCAGAAGGACAGAAACGGTCTGTTATTATGGGTATTCCGTTAAAGCTTATTGCCTTAAAGCCGCCTTCGAGATTAATTGTGTCGATATTGGTGCGGTTGCTTGTAAGATAATTTTGATATGCACGCCTCACTCCGCTCGAACAGACAATAAAGTTTGCCGTACTGCCCGCCACATCCTCAAGTTCGTCCACCACCGCTTGAATTGTCATATCGTCAATAACGCCCTCTTTAGCCGTCACTTTTTTGGGCGTAAGCCACAGATTGTTTGCTCTGTTAAGTCCGTACAGAGATGTGCTTGCGCCAAAAATCGCTTCCAGACCCGTTATCTCCTTGCCGTAACTGCCCTGAACGGATATTATGTCGTTTGCTATAACCGTTCCGCTTGAAAAATTGCTGCCGTCCAAGGTAATTTTTTTGTTTACTCTGTCAACGGATATTATGCGGCGGTTTGAAGCGCTTGATATAGGAGAGTAAGAGCTGCCCGACACAGTAAGACAATCAATTACCATACCCTCTATTACGTTTTTGATATTGTCAAGAGTTAATGTGTTGCCGCTTACTGCAGTAATTTTTGCGAGTTTTCCGCTGCCGTCACCAAAAAGCATACGTCCGAAATTGAATTTGCTGGCTTTGATAAGCCCTTCCATTTCGGCGTTTAAAAGGTTTACAAAAGCGCCGCTGTTAGAAGCACTCGCCCTTATGGCTTTGTCGGAAATTTCGATTGTGCCGTAAAGGTTTTTAAGCGTCAGACAAAATTGCTGATAATTGTTGCCGGCAGAAGTCGGTAAATTTCCGTCCTCGGTGCCTGCCCCTATGCCGCCGTTTGCTCCGTAGGGTACTAATTTGCGAATTTCCTTGCCCCATACGTCGGCTGTACTTTGGCGTATTTTTGCTAAAAGAGGATTGACTTTAGTGTTTAATTGGTCGCTGACCACACCTAAATAAAGAGTTTTTAGCGCATTTTCCGCGCTGGTGATTGTTACCATATTTGTTTACTCCGTTTTAAAATATTTTTTGATTATTTAAAGATTTTTTCCGCCATTTTCCCTGCTTCGGATACCGTTT
>CALGIK010000083.1 GCA_937915515.1 uncultured Clostridia bacterium | reverse complement strand
TTTAATCTTAATGTCCATCTGAATAGCGGTAATACCGTTTAGTGTACCTGCCACTTTAAAGTCCATATCGCCGAAAAAGTCTTCGAGTCCCTGAATATCACTTAAAACAGCGACTTTGTCTTGGTCCTCACTTTTCATAAGTCCCATGGCAATACCTGCCACAGGCGCTTTTATGGGTACTCCTGCATCCATCAGTGCCAATGTGCTTCCGCAAATGCTTGCCTGGCTTGTGCTGCCGTTGCTGCTTAATACTTCGCTTACAGTACGGATAGCATAGGGAAATTCCTCCTCACTTGGAAGTACAGGTTCCAACGCCCTTTCCGCCAATGCGCCGTGACCTATTTCTCTGCGGCCCGGACTGCGCAATTGTTTAGCTTCGCCAGTAGAATAAGGAGGCATATTATAATGGTGCATATATCTCTTAAAGGTTTGGTCGTCGTCTAAGCCTTCCAGCTTTTGAACTTCGCTTATTGTACCCAATGTGGCGATAGTCATAGCCTGCGTCATACCTCTCGTAAAAACGCCGCTGCCGTGCGCTCTTTGAAGCATGCCGACTTCGCACCAAATAGGACGTATCTCGTTTGTTTTACGTCCATCGGGGCGTATTCCATCATTTAGTATTTTTTCACGCACCTTTTCTTTTGTCATTTGATATAAAACATCGCCTACCCATGGCAAAACATCGGGATTACTCTCAGCAAAATATTCTTTAACCTTTTGTTTAACTTCTTCTTCTCTATCTTGTCTGATGGCTCTGTCAAATGTGTCGACAGAATAAGTCACCAAATCTGCGGCATAAGTTCTGATTTCAGAATCAACTTCAGGCGGCGCAAAATGAAGGTTGGGAGTGATTTTTTGCTTTCCTACTTCCTGAGTTATATATTCGATAAATTCGCATTGCTTTTTTATTTCCTCGTGTCCAAAAAGAATAGCATCAAGCATTTGCTCTTCGCTTATCTCTTTACTGCCCGCTTCAACCATCATAATAGCGTCTTTTGTTCCGCTTAGGTTAAGCGACAAAATACTTTTTTCTCGCTCTTGAGCATTAGGATTAACAATAAACTTACCGTCAACAAGCCCTACAACAACACTGCCTGTAGGACCTGCAAAAGGTATATCGCTGATTGACAAAGCAATACTGCTGCCTATCATTGCAAAAGCTTCGGGCAAAATATCAGGCTCGACCGATAAAGCTGTGGCTACAACAGCAACGTCGTTAAAAAACCCCTTAGGAAATAAAGGGCGAAGAGGTCTGTCAATTAAACGTGATACTAAAATTGCTTTGTCACTCGGGCGGCCTTCTCTCTTCTTAAAACCTCCGGGAATTTTACCGACGGAATACATTTTTTCTTCAAAGTCTACACCCAAAGGAAAAAAGTCAATGCCATCACGCGGAGCGTCCGCTAATGTCGCATTTACCATAACTGCAGTCTCTCCGCAGCGCACTATGCAGCTGCCATTAGACTGTTCACAATATTTACCTATTTCAACTACAAATGGCTTATCACCTATCTTGCTTTCAAAGGTGTAATACGTTCTGTCGCCGATTTTGTTTGTTTCCTTTTTGAATTCGTTCATAATAAATTCTTTCCTAACTCCTATTTATATACTTTTGATAAATCTTTAAAAAAAAAGGGTGAATGAAAACAATCCCACCCCTTTTGTTCAGTTATTTTCTTAAATCAAGATCCGCAATGATTTTTCTGTATTTCTCCAAGTCAGTAGATTTAAGATATTCCAGCAAACCCTTACGGTGTCCTACCATTTGCAACAGACCGCGGCGCGAATGGTGATCCTTTTCGTGCGACTTTAAATGTTCGTTCAAGTGGTTGATACGCTCTGTAAGCAAAGCTATTTGCACTTCGGGACTGCCTGTGTCTCCTTCTTTGCGGCCAAATTGAGCAATAATTTCTTGTTTGGTTTTCATTTTAGTTTCCTCCGTTTTTTATTTACGCCGTTATTCAAAGTAAACCGTTGGAGTATCGGATAAACTCAGAATGCGGACAAAAAACATATTAGCACATTTGCGTATTTTTGTAAACAAAATTGCAGCTTTCTAAAGTATTTTTTAGGTGGATATTATTTTGTTAAATGAAAAGCTGTTTTTTATTTTTTATTAAATCGTTAATCTTGTTTATGTAGGTAGGTAAATCCTTAGGAGCGGCTGCTCTTTCTATTCTGTTTTCGCTAATAAAAACTTTTTTTGTTATAGCGTTGCTGCCGCAAGCTAATATACTTGTAGTTTCTTCCATAATGTCGATATTATACTTGCTTGACGTACCGTTTTTAGAATATCCAATGTTTTCGAGATTGTCCGCCATATATTTTTGACGGTATAAGTAATAAGGCTCGTATCCGTTGCTTGTCAGCTTTTGATAAGAATAATCCACCATGTCCGAAACAGCTCCGTCGTCAGCAGCCGATATATTTGATTGTTTTAATTCACTGCCTTTTTTTAGCGCTAAAGTATGAACGGTAATATTGTCGGGATTAAGCATAATGGCTGTGTCAATGCTATGTTTAAATTCTGCAAAAGTCTCGGTAGGCAATCCCGCAATAAAATCCATATTTACGATAAAACCGTACTGTTTTGCCAAAAACAACTTGTCGACGATATCCTTTACGGTATGCTTGCGTCCTACAATATCAAGCACACGCTGATTAAAGCTTTGCGGATTAATACTCACTCTGTTTACGCCGTGATTCTTAAGTGTAATAAGCGTTTGCTCGGAAATAGTATCAGGTCTGCCCGCTTCGACAGTGTATTCGTCCGCTTTTATATTGTCAAAATGGGCTAAAAGATTATCTAATTCGTTAATAGGTATGGAAGCAGGCGTACCGCCGCCAAAATATATGTTTTTTATTTTTTTGCCGCTTTCTTTTATTTAATGCAGTTAAATATGGTTCGACAAAATTATGTAGCTTTTTTATCTCGCCGGCAGTAAAAGAACAATAACTGCAACGTGAAGTGCAAAAAGGTATGCCTATATAGATATTTACAGCGCTGTCGTCAAAATAGCGCAAGCCTTGCTGTGCTTTTAAAATTCTTTCTACAACGGCAATTTTTTTGTCGCTCACGTCAAAAACATTTTTGA
This sequence comes from uncultured Clostridia bacterium, assembly GCA_937915515.1. Classification (GTDB taxonomy): domain Bacteria; phylum Bacillota; class Clostridia; order Christensenellales; family CAG-314; genus SFEB01. Next base: position 302 of record CALGIK010000083.1, on the reverse strand, counting down.
ATACGAATTTAAAATCTAAGTTTTCCGCTAAAATCTCGTATGCTAACTTTGTCGGACGGATACCTGTCAACGCTCCCCAAGGCATTTGCTTTTCGTAAACTTGTTTTAAGCAATAATAAACCGATAGTTTTGCATACCGTTTGACAAAACGTTTAAGCTCTAATTTTCCCCACTGTTTAGACAAATTAAACGTATCACAGTAGGTTTTGCCTTTATATTGACATTGGTTTTTTACCGTATTGTCTTTTTCGTAAGTCATTTGATGAATAATATTCGCTTGCGTTATGTTAGAAGTGTACTCA
>CALGIK010000082.1 GCA_937915515.1 uncultured Clostridia bacterium | reverse complement strand
TGTAACAGCCATAAAAGGCAGAAATATCAATGTTGGTCAGCGACTTGCCAAAATAGAAAGATTCGAGCTTGCCGCATTGTAAAAATGCACATTCGCCCACAGAAGCCAGCTTGTTGGAGCCTGTTTGCTCTTGGATGATTTTTGTCAGGTTGTCGCAGTAGGAAAAAGCAAAAGCTCCTACACTTGTCAAATTTGTACCAAAAGTTACTGTTTTTAGATTTTTTGCTCCGTAAAAAGCGTAAGGCTTAATATGAGCAACATTGCCTGTCGAAAAACTTTCATTTTCGCTGGCTAAGGCATAAGCATATAACGCTGTGATATTTTTGTCGGTAAGAGCAACAGTACCTCTAAAATAGAGGTTTGATGAGTTTACGGCAAAAGAAGTCAATAAAGCGTTATAAGCCAAAGCACAAGTTTTGATTTCTGCCAGATTTGCGCCGATGTTGATTTTGGTAAAAGCACACTGATAAAAAACATAATCCTCAAGCACTGTTACAAAATCAGGTAAAGTGAGCGCTCCCAACGGCTCGCTGATTGTTCCGAAGGTGGATAACTTTACGCAATTTTGAAAAGCTGATTTTTTTATTTCAGAAAGAATGTTGTCGTCTGCTAAAATTACTGTTTCTAATTTAGCGCAGGAATAAAAAGCTTCCCAACCGATTTTTGTAATACTGTTTGGTATAGTGACTGACAGCAATGCCGATGACTGATAAAAACCTCTATCGGCTATTGCGGTGACGGATTTGCCTTGATAGGAGTCGGGTAAAACCAAATTTTGGGGCAGTATTGCATCTGCTGATTTTGCTATGCTATAAGTCAGATTGTCAGAATTAAGAATATAATCGAATTTATCATCGCTTGTTGTGCTTGAAATTATCCATCTTGCAGAAAAGGTCACGTCTTCGTTAACAACGTAATTGTCGCCGACGTTGTAGTCCTCTCCGTTAATCGTCCAACAGACAAAATCGAAACCCGAACTTCTGAAAGTGCACGGCGGCAACTTAATACTTTGTCCCTTTTCGCGTGGGGAAATAACGGGCGCACTGCCGCTGGCGTTTTGAGTTCCACTGATAAATTTGATTGAGTATACACGCGTCCAAACAGCGTTAAACTCTGTATTTTTGTTTTGTACGGTGTATTTTGAGTTTTCTAAACGCAGGTCACTCTCTTCTGTCTCACTCCAACCGTCAAAACGGTAGCCCTCCCTTGTAAAGGTGTTTTTGGGCAGATTAAACACTTCGCCTTGCGCATAATACATTGTGGGGGGAGCATCGCCTTGCGCGTCCGTTGCGCCCTTTAAAAAATCAAAAGTATATGCCGTAAGCCAAACAGCAGTAAAGGTTTTGCTTGCGTTGCCCATTTTTAGTTGTTCGCCGGCGACATAATGATTGCCTTTTTCATCATCCCAACCGACAAATTTTTTGCCGTCTTTTATTGTTTGCGAGGGCGTTATTAATACAAAACTCTCACCTTCGTTTAAAAACAATTTGTATGTTTCCACAGTACCTTTATCGCCTAAATTTATACTGGCATTTTTGTATACAATAAAAGTTTTTTCGGGTTTACATGCGCTTATTACGCTAAAAGCCGTAATAATCATAATAAATATGAATATTAATTTAACAAACTTCCTCATATTTCCTCTTACGAAAAATAAATCATTATTGTTAGTGTACCATTTTTTTATCGTTGTTATGTGTAGGTTGCGTGAAATATTTACTACTGTAAAGTGACGTTGATTTTCGAAAATTTTACCC
>CALGIK010000081.1 GCA_937915515.1 uncultured Clostridia bacterium | reverse complement strand
GTTTTTGGTCAGCGCCTACAGGCACAAGGTCTGTTTTGTAAAGCAAAATATCGCTTGCCATCAAAACGGGATAATCCATTAATCCCATATTTATGTTGTCAATATGTTTTTTTGATTTGTCTTTGTATTGGGTCATTCTGTTAAGCTCGCCTACATATGCGACAGTATTGAGTATCCAAGTGAGTTCGGCGTGAGCGCTTACATGCGACTGCAAAAAAACTGTGGACAAATTAGGGTCTATACCGCAAGCAAGGTAAAGCGCCAACAACTCCAACGTGTTTAAGCGTAGAGCGGCAGGCTCTAATTTTACCGTAATAGCATGCATATCGACAATGCAAAAAATACTGTCATAGTCTTGCTGCAAATTAATCCAGTTTTTTATTGCCCCGACATAATTGCCTATGGTTATAATCCCGCTGGGCTGTATACCGCTAAACAGCACTTTTTTGTTCGCCGTTGTCTGCTCACATTTGTCTATATTATCCATTGTCATTATAAACCTCTTAATCAGTTATGGTAATTTTAACAAATTTAATACTAAAACGCAACTAAAATTATAAATACCTAAAAAGAAGCTTAATCAGTACGTTTTTAGCAAAGTTTTTAAGCGTATTATACAAAAAACTCTCCAAAGTAGTATCGGAGAGTTTAACTTGGTAATTGTTTTCTTATTCGTTTATCCAAATTGCATACAAAATTGTGCCGTCCAAAACATCATTAATCTCAGCGGCTGAAAATTCAGGCTCAGTGCCGTCAGATATGGTTGTCCAACCGCCAAAAGTATATCCTTTTCGGTATGGCGCAGAAATTAAGTCTATCTGATCGGAATCAGTCTCCTCTTCCGGTTGAGAAACAACAGGCGGATTAGAGATACTTGCTGCTGTTTTTGTAAATGATACAACAAAGCTCTTATCCTCCGACAAGGTGACTCCCCAAACAACGGGACGGTCAGAAGAGTTCCAGGGGTTGAGCCAATTTGAAGGACTGTTTTGTGCCTCACGGTATATTGTCAGGCTGCTGCAGCCGTAAAAGGCATGATTGCCTATACTTTTTACACTGTCAGAAATTGTTATGCTAACCAGAGCGATACAATTTCTGAAGGCATAATTGCCAATGCTGACTACGCTGTCGGGTATTACTATGTTTACCAAACTGCTGCAGCCGTAGAAGGCATAATTTCCTATGCTGACTACGCCGTTAGGAATTGCTATGTTTATCAAACTTACACATTCATTAAAAGCATATTCACCTATGCTGACTACGCTGTCGGGTAATATTACGCTTTTTAACTTAGCGCACCAATAAAAAGCACTGTCGCCTATACTTGTTATATTGCCTTCAATTGTTATATTTGTCAGGTTAAGACAGGCATAAAAAGCATAATCGCTTAAATCGGCTAATCCCTTTCCGATTTTTACGGTTGCCAATCTAAAACAATTTTGAAAGGCGCCCTTGCCTATACTTGTCACGCTGTCGGGTATTATTATTTCTGTTAAATTTAAGCATTCGAGGAAAGCATTTTCGCCTATGCTCTTTACTCCGCTGCCCATTGTTACGCTGACAAGCCCTCGGCAATACGCAAAAGCAGCCGCATCGATGCTGACTACACTGTCGGGGATTGTTATAGAACTTAAACTCTCACACCTAAAAAAAGTGTATTCTCCGATGTTTTTTATGTTAGCTAATATCGTTACGGAAACCAGATTTGAGCATTGATAGAAAGCAGAATCGCCTATGTGTTTTACGCTAAAGGGTATTGTTAATGTTTCTAAACCTGAACGGTCAAAAGCATTGGCGCTTATTCCTACTGTATTTTCTCTTAAAGTTTCTGTTGTTATTTCTTGATTTCTGTATCCTACAACCCATTTATCCGCATAAACCAAGCTGGTGGAGTTGTTCCATATCGCTGTATCTAAAAATGCATATGCGCCTATGCTGTTTACACTGTCTGGGATTGTTATGCTTGATAGTTTAGCGCACTCCATAAAAGCAAAATCACCAATGGTTTTTAAACCTTCAGCAATTGTTATGCTTGTCAAATTTACGCAACTATAAAAAGCAAAATTGCTTATGCCCACAGTATCATTTTTTAGTGTTACTGTTTCCGGGACAGTTTCCTTATATCCTACTGCCCATTTATCGGCATAAACTATATCCTCGGCATTACTCCATATTTGAGTACCCATAAAGGCATATACGCCTACACTAATCACGCTGTCGGGGATTTCTATATCTGTTAGTAAAGCACATCCGACAAAAGCATAATCGCCGATGCTTCTTGCGCTGTCAGGAATTGTCAGAGAACTCAGCTTTTCGCACTTATAAAAAGCAAAATTGCCTATGTCGGATACGCTGCTGCCGATAGTTATATCATTTAAAACAATACAATTATAAAAAGCGCCTTCGCTTATTTTCATCACGCTTTCGCCAATTGTTACGCTTTTAAGACGGTCACAATCAGAAAAAACGTAGTCGCCTATGCTTGTTACGCTATCAGGGATAATTACTTCAGACAGATTTCGGCAATAAGATAAAGCATAAACACCTATACTTGTTACGCTGTTCGGAATTAGTATGCTGGATAGGTTTCGGCAGTTTTGAAAAGCGCGGTCGCCTATGCTTGTCACGCTGTTGGGGATAGTTATGCTTGTCAAATTTGAGCAGTTAAAAAAAGCCGAACGTCCGATGCTTTTGACATTGTTGCCTATAACTATACTTGTAAGCCTGGTCGAACTTGAAAAAGCAGAAATGCCGATGCTTGTTATTGGCTTAAAGTCGTAAGTATCGCCGATAATAATATCACCCGATTCGGTCCCTATTCCCGAGACTTCATATTCTGTATTGTTATTGATCAGCCTATAAGTTAAATTTGAGCCCGCTTCTTTCGTATATTCTATCGGTTCCGACCAATCAGAATTCAAATAATAATTTTTGTCGATAGTAAGTGCCTTTACTCTGATTGTATATGTCCCCGGAGCTAAACTAGCCAGAGAAAACGAATTTTTTTGAGAATTTTGCTCTGTTGTACCTAAATCTATCTTATACCCTCCGGTAGAGTAAGGGACTACATCCCAACTAAGCGTTTGAGTTTTTTTATCTATACTTAAATTTGTAGGCTTAGGAAGTACCTCTCTGCCGCAAGCAGTCAGGGCTATAATACTTAATATTAATATGCTCAATATAAAGAGCAAACGAAGTTTTTTCAAAATATCCTCCTTAGTAAGATGTAAATTAAAATAAGACAATTAAATCAAAATATTTACATTTTACATTACGGTTAAGTTTATTTAAGCAGTTCTTTTGCTTTGTTGTCTCGTATTATTTCCCACGGCCATTTCCATTTAAACTTCCTTACTGCTATATCAAGTAAAAACAGTGTTATCGAAATAATAATAAAGACAAATTGCGGATTTATGGTTTCATGAGATACTGTGTCATATTCCTTAAATACTTCGACGGCTTCGGTAATAACGCTTCCTTTTCCTTTACGGGATATATTTGTAAGTAAGCGGATACTGTATTCCTTATCAGCAAATACGTTATATTCAGACGAATAAGAAAATACCGTATGAGTAGTATATTCCGAAATAATATTATCATTTAAGTCTTTCTTTATTATTTTTACCTCATATATGCCCGATTCGGAAAAAGTAAATGTACCTCTGGCAAAACTATTATACCTTTCGAGCTTGATGTTTTGACTAAAAACAGTACTCGATTCGTCAAGCGGACTGGTTACTATAGCTTCAAGAGTCTCATTAGGTGATATATCGGTAGTTATTTCGATTTGAACGCTATAATTATGCGGTTTAAACTCAGTGTAAATATCGCGTGGTCTTATAGATTCAGCGGGGAAAAGTCCTTTTATTATATTGTTAATAATTCTGATTCCGACAGAATCATTCATAAATTCTTCCGACCAGTAGCCGTTTAAATCGCACATAAAACTGCCCACTCTGCCCTGTCCGTATTTCCATTGGGCATAGATAGGCGCGCCTCCTGAAGTAGATTTACCGACAAGAGATACTTGTACTTTATCGTCATTTCTCGTTCTTACACCGTAAAAGCCGCCTAAAACCGGAATTTCACCTTGAACGATACCGCTCACCACGTTTGTGCGTTCTTTAATAACAGGCCTAAAGGATTCGGGGATATAATCTGTGATAGCGTCAACACGAAGTTCCTCACGTATTACCCAAGGAAGGGTAGTAACATCCTCCACGGGATAAGCCCTGCCTCCGCCTAAATCAGCCATATCTTGAATGGTGGTGGCGGCAAGCTCATTGTCTCCTAAAATTCCCACAGCCGAAAAGGTAATACCAAGGTTTTCATACATTTCCGTAATTCTTTCTTTGTACCATTTGGTATTTTCTTCGTTATCTTGCGGCTCTCCGTCGGTAACAAAGATAATATGCTTTTTTTCGACGCTGCTGATTGCCTGCAATGCAAGACCTGCTTGGTCTATGGCTTGTCTGTATATTGTGCCGCCCACACCTGCTTGCATGTTTGAAATAGCGTCTAAAACTGTCATTTTTTTAGATACTTCTGTCAAAGGAATTTGTACGGTGGCTCTTTCGTCAAAAGTTACCACACCAACCCAGTCTCTCTCGCTTAATGCGTTGACAGCCGCTACCGCTCCCTCTTTTGCCAAATCCATTCGAGTGCCTTTTTGTCCGACCATTTCTCTCATACTGCCCGAACAGTCTATAACAATAATCAAAGCAAGCGGCGGAGTGTAGTCTATCACTTCGACAGGCAGCATTTTTTTATAAAATTGAGATTTATCCATATCGTCTCTGTTGTAAGCATTTGCAACTATCTCGTCTTTACCGTTAACATTAATAACTTTGTTTCCGCCAACAGTAAGCAGCCCGCCGCCGTACTCATAGACATAAGAATACAGCACCTCTTCAAAACCATTTGGCATATCGCCGTAAGCGATATTCATAAGGATTATTTGGTCATATTGTCTTAGTTCGTCTACCGAATTAGGGACAGAAGCTACACTTACTACTTCGACGTTGAAATCGTCTTTAATAAGCGTTTCTAATTTGTCGGCTTCCTCTTCTGTTCTTTCGACAATAAGTATCCTATCAAATACCTCAAGATATATATAGGAATAATAAATATTATTCTGCTTAAGAGTATCGTAATCACTTGTTATCGAAAAACAAATTTCGTGCGCTCCCGGCGTTAAAAAGGTATGATCTATATAAAAAGTCTGCACGTCCTCTATCAGATTGACGGATACTTTTTCATCTTCTGTGCCGTTATCGCTTAAGGTTATTTCAGCTTTGCCCGAATACGAACTTTGAACAGTCACACCGATTTTAACAGTGTCACCGACTACAATATTATAATCGGGAAGCTCTACACCGATTAGCTGAGCCTCGTCGGCATATTTATCGGAAAAAAGAACGGTGTCTACTCTGATTCCTTCCAGCACAACATTCATTACAGCCGACATCGCCGACCCGTCAGTCTCGATGCCGTCTGTTATAAGTACTATTTTACTGCCTTTAGAATTATTAAATTTCCTCGCGGCAAATTCAAGCGCTGCGGCAATATCGGTAGCGCTGTCGTCGGGACGCTCTGCGTTAAGATAATCCTCAAATACCTTGTCCGTATCGTAATTGAGCTCAGCCGCATAAACCTGTCCCTTTCCGAAGGTAACTATTCCCATCTGAAATATTGAATCGCTTGCCTCAAGAATGTCTTTTATAAATTCGTTCTTTTTTTCTTCCGAAGCCTTATTGCTGTGCGAAAGGTCTACCACAAGCATGACCTCGTTTTTTAAAATAGGCTCTGTGTAAGCAAATTTAGCCCCCGCAAGTACGCTTATATTTAACAATAATACTATTAATTGAAGCACCACCGATGTGACACGGTTTCTGGTACGCCTGTATTTTTTAGACACGCGGAAGTACAGTGCCAAAACAAGAGCCACTGCGGGAATTATCAATAAAAGAAACCATGGATTGTTAAAAATGACTCTAAAGTTTGACACCGTTTTCACCTCCGCATATTTTTGAAACAAAATAAAAGCTTGTCATCATTGTTTTACTGATCTCCCTTAAGGTGCAGCAACCGTTCGAAAAACCAGAAAGCAACCAAAGCTGCCGCAAAATATAACACAAGGTCCCAATCTATTGAGGGCGGCTCAGGTATAAAAGGCGGATAAAGCGATTCGGTACGTACAAATTCGCTTTCGGCTCTGGTAATTCTTACATATATATCTTCAGAAATTTCTATGCCTGATATCGGCATCTGAGTTAAGGTATAAGTACCCCAAACAGATGCACTTATCTTGTGCGGAAAAATATTGAAGGTCTCATCTAAACCGGGACCGTTGATACTGAGACTGGGTCCTCTTGCGTTTAAGTTCACCGATTCGTTAACATCATAAACATATTTGGTAATTGTAGGCGGCAAAAAATAATCAAACAAGTTGTACATTAATACGGGAAACTCCACAATTACCGGCAGGTTTGATCTGTTGAGACTGAAAGAAAGCACCGCTATTTTTTCATTAGGTTCATTCTTTACCAAAAACACGGGGTCTGTGCCGCAATACATAAGCGGCTGAAAGCCGTTATACGAAAGAACAGGCATATACTGCGAGACAATAATATTGGCAGCATTTACGTTAGCCATAATGGGATGAGACATACCGTTAGCCAATACAAAGTCATCTTCTTCCCTATCGCGATTTGTTACCCTGCCTCCAAAACCTAATCCCAAATTTTGAGGTATATTATTTAGGTTAACAAGTAATACAATACCGTCATTAGGCAACGTTCGCGGCATTTCATGCTCAAAAATGTAAAAATCATATCCGCTTAGATCAGGGTTATCCTCTAACGAAACTTCTTTTATGACGATATTCCAACGCTGTCTCAACATATCGTGTAAACCCATCAAAATTCCGCTGAAGAAATTGTTTCGCAACGGACTGACATACAATACATTTATAGTCTCTTTTGTACCGCCGTAAAGATAAAAGCTGTTATCGTATATAAAGGAGTCATCTGCTTGGATATAAACCTGAACATTTTGATAAGCGTAGATACCTTCGTCAAAAGTGATAACAACAGTATTATTATCAAGACAACGGGCAATCTCTTGCGCGTTCAATGATTTTTCTTCCAAATTGACACCGTCAACTTGAAGATTTACAGTTAAATCCATATTTTTGTTGTAGCTGGCTACTTCTACCTCAAATATATAGTAATTGTCTTTTTTAATGGGATTGCATTCGAGTATTGCGGCGTTCCATTCGGAGTCTGAAATATTCTTTATTACTACTTTACCTGTATCCACATACTCTGTTGCTGTGTATAAAATTATTTCGATATTGGGATTTTCAAGTATTACTTCCTCTGCTAAAGTCATTGCTCCGTCAATATCGGCTTGTCCATAAGTGCATGCCGTATTGTTAGGTGCAATAAGCCCGTCTAAAGCGGCATTATATTTTTCAAGCAAATCGGAATCTGTTCGGAAAATATTGTAATCGGAAGTTTTAACATAATCAGCTTCTTTGCCTGCTAAAATTACTGTAATGAGTTCCTGTTGTTCCATTACTTCCTGTCCAAATTTTTTTACCTCTAATACTGCGTTTTCAAAGCGGGTTTTGCCGTTGGCTTGAATTGCAAGCATGCTTGCAGAAGCGTCTATTATCACGATCTTTTCGGCCTTCTGGGTGTCAGAGGCGGAAATAAAGGGTTGACCGAGAATAAATGCGCCGGTAGCTATAATTAATATTTGACATAAAATTATTAGCAGGTTTCTTAATTTGCTTATTGGAATACTCTTCTTTTTATACTTTAAACTTAAATTCCAGACAAAAGTACTTGAAACAAACTTTTGCTGGTAGTTGGGCTTAAGTAAATAAATAAGGATAAGTACGGCTATACCCAATAATGCCAATAAACCTAAAGGTGTAACAAATTTCATACCATAATACCTGTCCTCATCAATTCTTCAAAAAGCATCTTCTCAAAGTCTCTTTCGCAGTTTACAGAAATAAAATCTGCGCCCCTCGAAGCGCAAAATGATTTTAACTCCTGATTATAATCTTTAAGCGCCTCTCTGTAAGCCATTTGTAAGCTGCGTGTAATTTTAATCTTCATATTTTTTGGGTCAGCCACATCCTCTGACTCATGGTCAATTAAGTGCATCCTGTCGCTGTAAGTAGGCTCTATCTCTTCGGGAGTCAGTACCTGTATCAGCATTACCTGACGTTTTTTAAAGGTTAAAAAGTCCACAGCCTTTTTCCAATTGCTCTGCGTAAAAAAGTCCGAAATAATAACCGTCAGCCCGTCATTAAAGCCGGGGTTGGGGCAATTAGTAACTGCCTTTTCTATATCCGCTTCATCCTTAAACTCAATATTCTCTAAATCTCTTATAGATTTAAAAAAGGTGTTTTTGCCGACAATTGTGCCCGACATGTCTTCGGCTGTGTCCTTTTTTATCAATTTGAAAGACACTTTGTCCATATTGTGAATGGACAAAAAACCTAAAGCTGCGGCTATACCTATTGCGTAAGCGGCTTTTTGCGGATTGGGTTTCCCCATCGAAGCAGAACAATCCAAAAAGAATTGCGCATGCATCTGCCTTTCGTCAGTAAAAAGCCTGAGAAAATATTTTTCAAAACGGCTGTATAAATTCCAATCGATACGCCTTATATCGTCGCCGAACATATATTCGCGGAAATCCGAAAACTCCACCGTTTGTCCGTAAGAACGTGTGCGGTGTTTGCCTCCGAAAAAACCCGATAAATCGCTGCGAAAATTTAAGGCTAACGTCTCGAGCCGACTGAAAAATTCATCGTTAATAAGTGATTTCATTATTTTTTACCTAATCCGCGGCGTTTTGCTTTCCTCTCTTCTTTGGTATCAACGCTGTCTGATACTTCTGCTCTGTCTTCAATTATTTGTACAGGCTGGCTGTCCTTTCTGGGAGAAATCTTAAATTCCTTGCCTATTTCTTCAAGGATAGAACGAATCACGTCATCTGACGAAATACGTTCGGCTATTGCTTCAAAATTGAGTTTTATGCGGTGGCGCAGTATGGGAAACGCCAATTCGTTTATATCGCTGTATGCGACATTAAAGCGGCCGTTTAAAAGCGCTTTTACCTTAGCTGCCGAAATCAATGCTTGTCCCGCTCTCGGGCTTGCTCCAAAACGTATATATTTTTGCGTTGCCGCAGCGGGAACCTCGCCAAAGGGGTGTGTTGACAAAACAAGTCTCATGGCATAATTCATTACGTCTTTTGCAACGGGTATTTTATTTGCGGTATTGCGCATTTTTAATAGTTCGTCGCCGCTGCAAGCCGAATCCGCCACTTCTGCCATTGTCACTTGCGTCATATCTACAATGCGTGTAAGCTCTTCTAAGTTAGGCTGATTGACTATTAATTTAAACATAAAGCGGTCCATTTGCGCTTCGGGCAAAGGATATGTACCGTCTTGCTCAATGGGGTTTTGCGTTGCAAGCACAAAAAACGGCTCGCTTAACTTTCTCGACACGCCCATAACGGTAACGGTATGCTCCTGCATGGCTTCAAGCAGCGCACTTTGCGTTTTTGGCGTGGCGCGGTTGATTTCGTCCGCAAGGATAATATTGCTGAATATTGGACCGGGCTGAAAATTGAATTTAGAATTGCCCGTTTCGTCCTTTACAATTATATTTGTGCCGGTTACGTCGGCGGGCATAAGGTCGGGCGTAAACTGTATTCTCGAAAAAGGAAGGTTAAACACTCGTCCCAGTGACCTTACCAAACGTGTTTTTCCTACTCCCGGCACACCTTCAAGCAGAACGTTGCCGCCTGCTATCATGGCTATGATTGTGCCCTCGATAACTTCTTTTTGCCCTATCATATCACGCTGCACTTGGCTGAAAATACTTTCGCATTGCTTGCTGAATTGCTGAATGCTTTCTTCTGTTATTACGTCTTTAACTTCTTCAGTTGTCATATCTTTTTCTCACCTTTTTTAATTATTTTTAATTGTTTTTTTTATTTTCTATACGATAATATCAAAGTATGTTTCTATAAAAGCACGTAGTTCCGGAGGAATTTCGCCGCTTTCGGCAAGCATTTGCATTGCCAGATTGTAATATTCCTCATAATAGTCACGATAATACGTTTTGCCGTCTAAAAAGTAATTGTATTCGGTATATTTTCCGCTTGCTCCTGTTCCATCATCGGGTTTCTCGCTGCCACCACCCGTACCGGGCTTTTTAGGTTCCTCAATAACAAATTCGTCGCCTCCGTTATCTCCGACAAAACCGGTTAATCTAACAAACATAGCAGTTAAAGTAATTTCGCTCCGCACGTTTTTGTCTGTCCTTTCGGCACCGTTATGATTATCAGACCATTTGTCAAATACATAACCTTCTTGGGCTACAGCCACAACCAAAGCGGCGTCTTTTCCGGCTTGAATAGTCTGTTGAGCAGTGCCTAATATATAGCCACCCTCGCTTGCCGCATAATTAACATTATATTTTTTTGTGAGAGGAGGCACTATACCTCCAGCGCTTAAAACCGAAAGAACGGTCATAGTAACAGAAAGCACAGTAGCCACAGCAAGCATAATTACGGAATTTTTATTTATACAATATTTAAGCTTGGGGTTTTTAGAATTAAGTTTTTCCTTTGCGTCTTCACGCTGACGAATAGCTATGTAAGACTGATCATTTGCTAAATCCATCATAGTCACTAGTCGCTCGTCCAAACCAAGCCTGTCAAGCCGCTCAGCCGCTTTTTTTGTAGAAGGACGATATTTTAAGAAATAAAATAACGGCGAAACAACGGCAGCGGTACTTAAACAGATACCGACGGAAAGCCAAAGTCCGTTATAACCCACAAAAATAGTGATAAGTGCAGCAATAAAACTTAACGCAAAACCAGGTATAAAACCGATAATCAGCGCCTTCAATACACCTTCGTAAATCAATTTAGATTTATATTTTTTTAATAACTGTTTACTTTCCATACTTACTCCTTATACTATATTATATTCGCTATAAATTCTCTGTTTCTATTACTACCGTCGTACTATTCTTCTTTTAACATACTTGTATCTGTCAACATTACTTCGCAACATTTTCAAATTGCACTAATCATAATACCTAATTTAATAATTTTTGTCAATTTTTTTTGTAGCTTAAAGGTAATTTTCAAGAATATTCCACTTCGTTTTCAAAATAATAATGAAGCATTTATTAATGATATAATCAATACATTTATTGTTTGTGCTAAATTTACATATTATTGAATATTTTGATATCTTTTAATCATCTTTTCATTAACTAAACCCCTTAACAGTAAATTGCTGAGGGTGATATAATAATGGATATTAGTTGACAGAAATATGATGCGGGTGATAGAATTATGTAAAGATGAAATCATCTAAAATAGGAGGTATTTGATGAAACGAAAAATTTTACTTTGTCTACTGATCATCGTTATGATTTTAACGGTAGTAGCCTGTAAAAAAGAACCACCCGTAGGTCTTAAGGAAGGACCCGAAACCGGTACATATTATTATGATGCTGGTTTTAAAGAGTACCTGATTAACCTAAACAATGCTGATAAGTTCGGCTTTTTAGTAATGGACGATAACAAATCAGGTAACTATGTATTAAGCGGTGAAACTCTGACCCTTACTTTTAATAAAGAAGAAGGCAAAACAGAGGAACAGCGCGAAAAGTTAACTGCAACTCTTAAAGACGGCGCAATAACATTATCTTATAAAAATTCTCAAATGAGATTTTTGAAAAAGGTAAATTATACCGTCAGTTTCAATTCTGAAGGCTCCGAAATTGACTCCGTATCTGTACTCAACGGAAAAACAATTACTAAGCCTACCGATCCCATACGCGGAGGTTATGCCTTTTTAGGCTGGTTCTCCGACAGTAATTTACAAACACCGTTTATTTTCGGCGCACAAGACGTAACTTCAAATACTACGCTTTATGCAAAATGGGTTTCGGCTCTCCCCGGTCAAAATGAATTTATGATTAACTTTGGCCTTGGTTATGAAACACAAGACC
>CALGIK010000080.1 GCA_937915515.1 uncultured Clostridia bacterium | reverse complement strand
TCGTATGCCCAGTCTGCAAGCGAATAATTATTCAGATAGTTTTGAAAGGTAAAACAAGTAGGTATATCTATGCCTACCGTACAAGGCGCGCAGTATCCGCAACGGCGGCAAAAACTGCTTCCCAACTGACTCACTATCAGTTTGCATTCGGCTTTTTCTTTTTCGGTTAAGGGTTTTGTATCTATGTTAATGTCACCGTCTATTTCGTCATTAGATGCCATGCCGGGTATAACAACGCTTATGTTGGGGTTTACAGCGCAAAAACGTAATGCTAAATCAGTATTTGTCAAATTGCCGCCTGCAAGAGGTTTCATAACCACTACGCCGATATTTTTTTGCTTTGCGCATGCAAACAATTCTTCCCCTTGCGTTTCGACAATATTGTAAGGGAACATAATGGTTTCAATTTTGTCGCCAAAATTATCTAAAGCATATTGCAAAACTTCACGTTTATGGCATGTCAATCCAAAATGATTTACCTTGCCCTTTGATTTTTCCTCAACAAAAGCAGAGTAAGCACCGCCTTCACCAAAAACTCTGTCAACAGCCGCACTGTCCTTTATGTTATGAACCTGATACAAATCAATGTAATGCGTATTAAAAGCCGTAAGAGAGTCGTTAATATTAGCTTTAAAGCCTTGATAATCAGTTGCGGGACCTTTGGAGGCTAAAATTACTTGACTGCGCTTTTCTTTAATTGCTTGTCCTATATAGCTTTCCGAAACAGTATATCCGCGTGCGGAATCAATAAAGTTGATACCTTTATCTATCGCATAATTAATTACCTTAACGGCTTCGTCTTTATTTAAACGCTGAATGGGTATGCCGCCAAAACCTATCACAGATATTTTTAAATTTGTTTTACCTAAAACTTTATATTGCATTTTTAATCCTCAATTAGTATATTATAAAGACTTAAGCAAAAAAAGTAAAACAAAAACGCTTATTGAAAGCGTTTTTGCATACCTTTTAAGGTTGTTATCTAAAAAGCCCTAACTTTTTTGCTTCATCAGTAAGCCAATCTCTGTATTTTGGATGCGCTATGCTTATTATAGCTTTTGCTCTGTCCGAAATAGAAAGTCCTCTTAAATTTACAGCGCCGTATTCCGTAACTAAGTACATCATATCGTTTCGGCACAAAGTAACCGCAGCGCCGGGTTTTAGCTGAGGAACAATCTTGCTTATTTCCTCACGTTTACCCGTCTGTGGAATAAGGACGTTTGCCGTAGAATAAAGCGCCAAAAAGCTCCTGCCGCCCTTGCTCATCTGTGCACCGATTGTAGTGTCCGACTGTCCGCCGGTACCGCTGAATATTCTGCTTCCGATTGATTCGCTGCAAGCTTGACCCGAAAGGTCAACTTCCAAGGTAGTGTTTATGCTTACCTGATTGTCGTTTTTGCTTATGGTATAAGCGTCGTTACACTTATCGCAGCTCATAACGTAAACATTGGGATTGTTGTTGACAAAATTATACGTCTTGTCAGTGCCTAAAACAATACTTGTGGTAATTTTGCCCGTTAGATATTGTTTTTTGCTTCCGTTAATAATGCCCTTTTGCGCTAAATCGACAATGCCGTCTCCTAATAATTCGGTATGAATACCCAAATCCTTTTTATCGGCTAAAAAAGCCGTGACACTGTTGGGGATGCCTCCGATACCTATTTGCAAGCAGTCGCCGTCGTTAATATATTGCGCTATATATCCGCCTATTATCTTGTCTTTTTCGGTAATAGGAGCCGGATAATCCTGAGGAAGGTCAAAATCAACGGGAACAATATAATCGACTTCGTCTATGCTTACACTGTTTTCGCCGTATGCAAAGGGCATTTTTTTATTTACTTCCATAACGACGATTTTGCCCGCCGCTTTTACTTGTTTAATAACGGAAGTCGAATAAATATTTGACATACTTATCGACATAAGCCCTTCTTCGTTAGGAGCGGAACAACTGCCGATAAAAATATCGGGTATGCCTTGTGCGCACAGATTGCGCGCGGTGTGCCTTAAATGAGTAGGCACATAGCTAACGTCCATAATCTTTGACGCTTCACGTGTGGGCTTACTGAAAAACAAGCACTTAATCTTAAAACTGTCGGCATATTTTGCGTCTTCCATAAAGGGATAACTGCGCATTTGCAAACAAGTCCAAACCTGCACGTTTTTTACTCTGTCGGCAATTGTGTGCAGTTTACCCATAAACCCTTGAGGCTCGACAGAGGCATCGCCGACGGCGATTTTCATGTCCGATTTAACCAAACTTAAAATATCTTCAATGTTTACAGTTTTATTGGTATAGTCTCTCATCTGACCTCCTTAAGTATTAATCTAAATTAAAACCTTTTTCGAAGCATTTTAATACCGTTTCGAGTACTGACGGCTTCTTTTCGAAGCTGTGTTTTAATACCGAAACAGCATTTTCGTATGTAATTACGTTTGTCTTTTTTATGAATGCGCCAAACATTACTATGTTAGCGCTCCTTGCGCTGCCGCATTCTGCCGCTAAATCGTTTGCAGGCACATAAACAACATTAATGTCTTGTCTGTCTGCTTTGATATCAATTAAGCTGCTGTTAATAAGTATTGTGCCGCCCTTTTTAACTTTTGGCAAATATTTTGTCAAACTCGGCTTATTCATAACAACTACGGCATCAGCCATAGTAACAATAGGACTGCCCACTTGCCTGTCACTGACAACGACCGAACAGCTTGCTGTGCCGCCGCGCATTTCCGGACCGTATGAGGGCATCCAAGATACCTCTTTTTCGGCGTTCATCCCACCGTAAACAATATATTTACCGATTGTCAATACGCCCTGTCCGCCAAAACCTGAAATAACAATTCTGCTTTCCATTATTTTGCCTCCACGCCAATATCCTTAAATACGCCCAAAGGATATTTTTTAGTCATTTGAGTTTTAACAAAGTTTAATGCGTCTACCGGAGAAGTATACCAGTTTGTGGGACAACCTGACATAACCTCAATAAAGGTAAAGCCTTTTTTTGCCATTTGATACTCAAACGCTTTTTTAATTGCTTTTTTTGCCTTCATTACGTTAGCCGGGTCTGTAAGCATAACACGTTCGATATAAGCCGGTCCGTCTAAAGTAGCAAGTAATTCCGAAACCCGTACCGGATTGCCGTTAATGACTTCGCCGTTTTCGCTTCTCACTTGTCTTCCGTAAATGCAGGTTGTAGCTTTTTGACCTTCAAGAGTTGTGGGCGCCATTTGACCGCCCGTCATGCCGTATATAGCGTTGTTAATAAAAATAACTGTTATGTTTTCGCCTCTTGTTGCAGCATGAACAATTTCCGCCATACCGATGCTGGCTAAGTCGCCGTCGCCTTGATACGAAAAAACTGCAACGTCTTTATGTACACGCTTAATTGCGCTGGCAACTGCCGGCGCTCTGCCGTGTGCGGCTTCCTGCATATCGCAATTAAAATAATTGTAAGCAAAAACTGCGCAACCTACAGGTGCAACACCGATACAATTATCCATTAAACCTAATTCGACTATGGATTCGGCAATAAGTTTATGGGCAATTCCGTGTGTGCAACCGGGGCAATAATGCATGGTAGCATCCGTTAACATTTCGGATTTTTTATATACTGTTTCCATATTACTTTATTACCTCCATGATTTTTTCGATAATTTCCTCAGGAGAAATTACGTATCCGCCGAGTTTGCCTAAAAATTCCACTCGTTTTTTGCCTTCAACATTAAGCTTTACGTCTTCAATCATTTGACCTGCATTAAGCTCAACGTCTAAAAACATTTTAACGCTCTGTTTGTTTGCATATTTTTTATATACTTCGCCGGGGAAGGGGAAAACAGTAATAGGACGTATCATGCCTACCTTAACGCCCTTTGCCCTTAAATCGTCTATAGCTGTGCGAATAATTCTGCCCACAGTGCCAAAACCCGTAATTATTATTTCGGCGTCGTCACATAAATATTCCTCGCACTTAACTTCTTTCTGCTCTAAAAGCTTATATTTTTGCTGCAATTGCAAATTTTTAGGTTCGCAAATCTCAGGCTCTATGTACAAGCTGTTTACTATGCGTCTTTCCTTACCGTGATGCTTGCCTGTTGTGCCAAAATCTTTGGTGGAAGGATTGGGCATTTCTTTCATAGGCTTAAAAGAAACCGGTTCCATAATTTGTCCTAACAAACCGTCTCCCAAAATAAATACGGGAACACGGTATTTGTCCGACTTATCAAAAGCGTCATATAAAATGTCTACAGCTTCCTGTACGGTACTGGGCGCATAGGTCAGCATTTTATAATCTCCGTGTCCGCCGCCTTTTACCGTTTGAAAATAATCGCCCTGAGAAGGCTGAATGCCTCCTAAACCCGGGCCGCTGCGTGTCATATTTATAAGGACACAGGGGAGTTCTGCCATACATATATAGCTGATGCCTTCTTGCTTTAAGCTTACTCCGGGGGAAGAACTGCTTGTCATTACTCTTGCGCCGGCGCCTGCTGCGCCGTAAACCATATTGATAGCAGCCACTTCACTCTCAGCTTGTATATAATCGCCGCCTACTTCACGAATTCTCCAACTCATATATTCGGGGATTTCGTTTTGCGGAGTAATAGGATAACCAAAAAAATATCTGCAACCGCCTCTAATTGCACCTTCTGCAATAGCTTCGTTGCCCTTCATCAAAATTTTTTCGCTCATTTGCTTACCTCCAATGCGCTGTCAGGACACATGCGTGCGCAGGATGCGCAACTTACGCAAGCGTCTTGGTCAACGCACTCCACTACAAAATAACCTTTATTGTTGCTCTTGTTGCTTATTTGCATTATTTTTTTGGGACAAGCCATAACGCACAATCCGCAGCCTTTGCAAGCCTCAAAGTCAACCTTAACTTTTTCCATTTATGTTCTCCTTTAACGCTATTTTAGCGGACCGTTATTATTGTTTAATTTCTGTTACCCAACCGTATTTGTCGGGCAATTTACCTCTTTGAATACCCATCATTTCCTCAAACAAAAGTTTGCTGACGGGGCCTACCTTATTGCCGCCAATTTCGTAATCTTTTCCTTCGTAACCTAAAACTCCTACAGGGCTTACAATTGCCGCAGTACCTACGCCAAACATTTCGGTAAGGCTTCCGTCTTTAACTGCTTTTAAAAGGTCAGCTATATCTGTATATTCCTCACGCACGGTATATCCTTTACCTCTTAATAAAGTTATTGCGCTGTCGCGGTTTATTCCGTGAAGAATACTGCCGCTTAAAGCAGGTGTAACAACTTCGCCGTTTATGACATACATAACGTTCATCGTGCCGACTTCCTCAACGTATTTATGATTTACATCCAACCATAATACCTGATTGTATCCCTTCTTTTTTGCTTCTTCCATAGCTAAAAAGCTTGCGCCGTAATTGCCGACGCATTTTGCTTCGCCTGTGCCGCCTACGCATGCTCTTACGTATTTGTCTTCTATCATAATTTTGCATAAGCTGTTGATGCCTGTAAGATAGCTTGCAACCGGGCAGCAAATACAATAAAACTTAAAGTGCATGCAGGTTTTTACGCCGATTGTAGGTTCCGTCGCTATCATAGTAGGACGTAAATACAACGCTTTACCTTCGCCTACGGGTATCCAGTCTTTTTCGATTGAAACCAATTGCTCTATGCCTTTTTTGACTTGTTCTACGTCAAAGGTGGGCATGGACATCCTTATGGCCGACTTGTTCATACGGTTTAGGTTAGCATCGATACGGAACAGTGTAATTTTGCCTTCCTCATTTTTAAAAGCCTTTGCACCTTCAAAAATACCTTGACCGTAGTGCAAAACCATCGAGGCGGGACTCAACGAAAAATCGGCGTAAGGCTTAATTGTCATTTCGCCCCAGGCTCCGTTATCCCAATCCATTTCAAGCATATAATCGGTCATGTATTTGCCAAATACAAGTTGATTAAAATCGGGTTTTTGTTTTAATGTTTCTCTTTTGATAAATTTCATTACTCATTCCTCCACCAGAATGTTATTTCTTATAAAAAATGACTACCATAAAAGTAGCCAGTTTTACCGCTGTCCTAAATTTAGTTTACGCATTATTTTTTGCATTAACATAACCATAAACTACCTCAACATTTTCTATTTTAGACTATCGTAAAATTTAAGTCAAGCCTATTTTACGATAATTGTTTAAATTAAAAAAAATTAATTTACCAAAAATCAAAAATGCATAATTATAAATCTTTCTTAGATATAATACATAAGATAAAGGCAAGTAGATGTATAATATTACTGCTTTAATTTTTAATAAATTGCTTGACACAATAATATATTATGTTTTTGGTTACGCTGGCGTACTTGTTTTACTTAAAAAACTGTTGAAAGTTTTAGCAATAAAAAACGCTCGGCAATAAAATATCAGCTAAGCGCATATGTTTATCATATAAAGCAAAACAAAATCAATACGGCTTTTTGCCTCTTAGTTTAAGCGTGGGAGCGGCGTTTAAATTAAGAGTTGCTATATCTTTATTTTCTTTAAATAAAAAATATCCTAAGCTTGCTACCATTGCGGCATTGTCGGTACAATATACCGTCTGAGGAAGATAAACACTTATTCCTAAATTCTCCAGCTTTTTTACTGTATCCCTTAGGTAACTGTTTGCTGCCACTCCGCCGGCTACCGCAAGTTTTTTTAAATCATGCTGTTTTAAAAAAAACTGACAACGGCTGACTAAACCGTCTATTGCCGCATGAGTAAAGCTGTTGCATATATCCTCTTTGTTAACCGTCAAGCCTTTTTGCTCATAGTTATGCAGGGTATTTATTACTGCCGTTTTTAGTCCGCTGTACGAAAAATTACCGTTTTTTATCACTACGTTAGGTAACTTATATACGTCATTCCCCATTTTTGCATGTTTATCAATGTTTGGTCCCCCGGGATAAGGATAGCCTAATACGCGCGCAACCTTGTCGAAAGCTTCGCCGATGGCGTCATCAACGGTGCTTGCCAAAATTTCGTAATCGGTATATCCGTTTACCTTAACAATCGCCGTATGTCCGCCGCTGACCAACAAACATAAAAAAGGCGGCTCTAATTGGGGATTTGTTAGGTAATTTGCGCAAATATGCGCCTCGATATGATTTACCGCAACAAGCGGCTTATTTGCCGCTTGCGCTAATCCTTTAGCAAAAGACACACCGACAAGCAGCGCTCCGACAAGCCCCGCTCCGTAAGTGACCGCAATAATATCAATATCCTCTAAAGTTTTTCCGCTTTGTATAAGCGCTTTTTGAGCTACCTTTTCGATAGCTTCAACATGATTTCTGCTTGCTATTTCGGGCACAACGCCGCCGTAAAGCTTATGAATATCTATTTGGCTTAAAATAACGTTGCTAAAAACCTCTCTGCCGTTTTTTACGACAGCGCATGCCGTTTCGTCACAACTTGTTTCGATACCCAATACTGTTATTTCCTCTTTTTTTTGAATATCTGTTATTGCCTTTTTTGTAATTTCTGTCATTAAAATGCCTTACTTAAATAATCCTCTATAAAGGGCTGAATGTTTCCGTCCATAACGTCTTCTACGTTTGCGTTTTCAAAACCAGTCCTGTGGTCCTTTACCAAAGTATAGGGACAAAAAACATAGCTGCGTATCTGACTGCCCCATTCTATTTTCTTTATATCGCCTTTAATCGCCGCCGCTTCTTCCGTCTGCTGTCTTTCCTTAATCTCGACCAGTTTGCTTTTAAGCATCTTCATCGCATATTCGCGGTTTTGTATCTGACTTCGCTGAGTCTGACAGCTGACGACAATGCCTGTCGGCAGATGCGTTATCCGTATTGCGCTTTCGGTCTTGTTTACGTGCTGACCTCCCGCGCCGCTGCTGCGATAGGTATCAACCTTTAAATCCTTATCGGCAATCTCGATTTCGGTATCGTTAGAAAGTATCGGCATTACTTCTAATGATGCAAAACTTGTATGGCGGCGCTTGTTTGAGTCAAAAGGACTTATCCTCACAAGCCGATGAACGCCTTTTTCCGCTTTTAGATAGCCGTAAGCATATTCGCCGCTTACGTTAAAGGTAACGCTTTTTACACCTGCTTCCTCACCCTCTAACCTATCAATTTCGGCAACTTTATAGCCTACCCTCTCGGCATATCTGACATACATACGATACAGCATATTTGCCCAATCCATAGCTTCGGTGCCGCCGGCTCCTGCATGCAACGTCAATGTTGCGTCATTAATATCGTATTTACCTTTTAAGAGAGTAGCTAAATGCAAAGCATCAACATGCTCGTTTAAAAGAATTATTTCCTTTGCCGCTTCACTTAATAAATCTTCATCATCGGCAAAAAGCTCTATCATCTCCTCAACGGCTTTTAAATCCTTTTTTAGCTTAAGATAATTGCTTAATTTATACTCGGCTTGTTTAAGCTGTTGACTGATTTTTTGTGCGGCAGAGACATCTTGCCAAAAAGTATCCGAAAGAGTAAGCTCTTTAAATTGCTCTATCTGTTTTTTGAGATTAGTTGGGTCAAAGAGACTCACCCGCTCCGTTTAATTTTGCTTTAATATCCTTTAATATCAACTTTTGTTCGTCAATATTTATCAAACTTATCACTCTCCCTTTTTTAAATAATTATTTTTTCTTGTTTTTTCTGTATTCTTCTTTAAGCCTTAACGCTTCGGCTTTGCCGCAGCAATTTTTGTATTTAAGACCGCTTCCGCAAGGACAAGGACGGTTTAATGACAAATTGGGATTATCCTCCAAACCCTCCTGCTGAGCAACTGATTCGGCTCTTTCTACACGTTTTATTTTTGCGTAGAGCAAGAGCCGCACAGTAGAATATTGAATATCCGTCATAAGCTCTTCAAACATCTCGTAAGCCTGTTTTTTATAAAAAGCTACGGGGTCCTGCTGTCCTATCGCCGCTAATCCTACGCCTTTACGCATTTGCTCCATATCATCGATATGGTTCATCCATTTTTCGTCGATAACTCTTAAGAGAATGTAGCGTTCCACCTCTCTAAAGTTTAGCTCTTCGTCATTGTTATTACCACGCTCTTCGATTAAGTCCTGTACTTTTTTTATCATTTCAGCCAAAATCTCTTTTGCCGAAAGCACTTTCATATCTAAGGTCAAGAAGTTTGTTGTATCAGGCAAATATTTTTGATATAAAGCACGGTTAATACGCTCAAAATTCCATTTGCGGCTGTCGGGGTTAGCGTCTGCCGCGTCTTCGAGGGCTTTACGGCAATAGCCTTCCGCCATTTTTAACACTTCGTCGTGAATATCTTTGCCTTCAAGCACTTTAGCACGCTCGGCGTAAATAATCTTGCGCTGCATATTGTTTACGTCGTCATATTGCAAAACCTGTTTGCGCATTGCGAAATATCTGCTTTCGAGATTTTTTTGTGCGTTTTCTATTGCCTTGGTGATCATGCGCTGAGTTATCGGTTCATCCTCATCCCATTTAAAAAATGACATCAGTCCCTTGAGCCTGTCACCGCCAAACAGCCTTGCCAAATCGTCTTCGAGACTGATAAAGAACACACTGCTGCCCGGGTCGCCTTGCCGTCCGCTGCGTCCTCTTAACTGATTGTCAATTCGGCGGCTCTCATGACGCTCGGTGCCGATAATATGCAATCCGCCTAACTCGACTACCTTGGCTTTTTCCGCATCTGTTATCTTTTTGAATTTTTCAAATAAACTGCGGTAAATATCCTTTAATTTTTCTTCCTCTGATGTACCCTCGGCATAACTGGTAGCGGTTTCTATCTGCTCAAGAGTATAACCTTGTTTTTCCATTTCCTGTCTTGCCATAAAGTCAGGATTACCGCCCAAAAGAATATCCGTTCCGCGGCCTGCCATATTGGTTGCAATCGTAACAGAATTTAACCTGCCTGCTTGCGCTACAATTTCCGCTTCACGCGCATGGTTTTTGGCGTTTAAAACATTATGTTTAATGTGTTTAAGCATAAGCATTTTACTCAGCTCTTCGCTGGCTTCAACGCTTATTGTGCCTATCAAAAGAGGTTGTCCCGTCTTATTGCGTTCGGCTATGTCTTCCACAATGTTGCGTAATTTGCCTTTGCGGGTAGAATATAAAACGTCGTTATAGTCCACTCTTATCATAGGCTTATTTGTGGGGATTTCGACAACGTCGATATTATAAATGGAATTAAACTCTCCTTCCTCTGTCTTTGCCGTACCTGTCATGCCGCTCATTTTTTTATACATTCTAAACAGATTTTGAAAGGTTATTGTCGCATAGGTTTTGCTTTCTTCTCTTATCCTTACGCCTTCCTTTGCTTCGATAGCCTGGTGCAAGCCGCCGTTAAAACGCCTGCCTATCATTTTGCGTCCGGTAAATTCGTCAACAATAATTACTTCGCCGTTTTCTACAATATAGTCAACGTCACGTTTCATAATAAATATCGCTCTTATTGCTTGATTGATATAATG
>CALGIK010000079.1 GCA_937915515.1 uncultured Clostridia bacterium | reverse complement strand
AATTGATAGATCATTTTTTTCAACTACATCTCTAATATTCATTTTATTAGTTATTATGACTTACATTAATTATAAAATATCTAGATAATAATTATAATCTATAAAACGCCCATATAAGCTAAAATTAGTTTTACCGTGTTTATCATACCGTCGATGTGCGTGCGCTCCATACCGTGGCTTGCGTGTACACCCGTGCCTATAAGCGCACCGGGTATGTCGTTGCCGGCTCTGTACATTGCGCCAACGTCGCTGCCGTAAAAAGGATATATATCGACGGCGTAACTCAAGTTTAGTCTTTTGGCGGCTTCTATAAGAGTATTTGTTAAATTATAATCATAAGGTCCGCCGCTGTCTTTAGCGCAAATGCTGACATCGTGTTCGGTACAGTTTAAGTCCAAACCGATGCAGCCCATATCTACGGCAAGCATACTCTTTAAGTTCTTTGCCACAAAAGCCGCACCGTGACCTACTTCCTCGTAAATTGTAATAAGTGCATTTACGCTGCTTGGCAAACTGATTTTGTTGTCGAAAATGTATTTAAAAGCCGTCAATATGCATGCTACGCTTGCTTTGTCGTCAATAAAACGTGACTTTAAAAAACCGCTGTCGGTAAATACTGTTTTGGGGTCGATAAAGACGTAATTACCCGTTTCTATTCCAAGGTTTTTTACGTCCTCCTTATTTTTCACGCTCTGGTCAATACGGATATACATATTTTTTTCATCACGGGCGCGTGTTTTAGCGTCATCGTAAACGTGGCTTGACGGACTTTTCGACAATATTGTACCGTTAAAACATTTGCCTTCCCTTGTTAAAATTGTGCAATATTCGCCGTCTAAAGTAGCCAGTTGCGGACTGCCGATAACGCAAAAATTTATTGAGCCGTCAGCTCCGATACTCCTTACCATAAGCCCTAAAGTATCGGTATGAGCGCATAAGCCGAGAGCTTTTGTGTCATCTTTACCCAATAAGCTTAGACTTGCGCAGCCTTTATTTGTTAAGCTAAACTTTGCGCCTATCTCAGTAGCGTATCTTTCTAATAATTGTGCAATTTTTTGCCCGTAACCGCTGGGACTGGGCGTATTTAACAATTCCGTAACCGTTTTAATTAAAAAATTCTTATAATCTTCAATTTTAGTCATAAATAACCTCTCTTTTATTATAGCCTCTGTCAAAAAAACAGTCAATCTTATAATGCTTTTGTTCTTATATAAAAATCAGTACAATTTTTGTTTTAAAAAGGGCATTTATAATGTTTGTTAACCTAAATTTCTGTCATTAAATGCTTTACAAATAATTTCAAATAGGTTATTATAACGAAAACTAAATAGGGATAGAGGTTGCGGTGCAGAAAAGTACCTTAGCATAAAAGGCATTTGTTAAAGCTAAGAGAAAGGCAATCACCGCCGAACGGAAAAACAGGCGTGTTTTTTCCGTGGGGTTAAGGGAAATACCCTTAACACTCCTACTCTTAAGAGTAGTGGCGCTATACAAAATATCGGTTTTAATCGAATTTTTTATCGTCGTACTTTTTTGAGTACGGCGTTTTTGTTTGAAAAAATACAGAGGAGAAATATGAACAAAGATTTTGATGCTTTGTGCGGCGGAAGAGAAAATTTAATAAGATTAGCGCATAAATACCAAACGCCGCTTTTGGTAATAGACAAACAGAAGGCAATAGAAAATATCGATACTATAAAAAACGCATTGTCCTTATGCAAAATAAGCAATACAGTTGCTTACGCTTCAAAGGCTTTTTTGTGCGGCGAGATGTTAAATATAGTCAAAGAAAATAATCTTTCGCTTGACGCAGTAAGCGGCGGCGAATTGTTTTTGGCCGATAGGTTTGGTATCGACCCTCAAAAAATATACTTCCACGGAAACAATAAAAGCGTACAGGAATTAACAGAGGCAAACGACAAGGGCGTTACTGTGATAGCGGATAATTATGAGGAATTAGAGCTTCTTGAAAAAATCGCCAAAAAGCCGCAAAAGGTTATGCTGCGAATCAATACGGGGATTGAAGCAAACACTCACAAATATATAGCTACGGCTTTTACCGACAGTAAATTCGGAATTTTGCACAACTCTGACGATTTTAAGGCTTGTATGGATTTGATCGATAACAGCGATAAACAAACTCTTACAGGTATTTCCAGCCATATAGGCAGTCAGATTGTTGAAGCAGAACCTTTTATACAAAATGCCGAAATATTAACAGACATAATAAAATCGTTAAAAAGACCGTTATGTTTAAATATAGGAGGAGGCTACGGCATAAAATACCTAAAAGAGAGCGACGTGGATTTGTTTGGTCTAATCAGCAAAGTAGCGGCGGCAATAAACGAAAAAACAAGTGATGCGGTCGGATGTGTCAAAGAGGTCATTATCGAATGCGGCAGAAGCATAATAGGAGACGCAGGAATAACATTATATACGGCGGGATTTAAAAAAACCACACCGCACCGCAGATATGTTTTTGTCGACGGCGGAATGTCGGATAATATCAGACCGGCTCTTTACAATGCAAAATATCACTTTGAAAATTTAAGCAGAAACGATACAAAAACGGAGCTGTTTACCATAGGCGGCAAGCTGTGCGAAAGCGGCGACGTTTTGGGCGAAGCTTTTATGCCGCACAATACGGAATACGGAGATATTATAGCCTGCTTTTGCACCGGGGCATATTGTTATCCTCTCAGCAGTAATTATAATTTGGCTTTAAAGTCTGCCGTAGTTATTTGGGACGGTAAAAAGGATTATTTGGCGTTGCGCCGTCAGACATATAACGATTTAATCAGTCTTGAAACAAGAGGTGATTTATGATTTCATTTTGTAAATATGAGGCTTTGGGCAATGATTTTGTTTTAGTCGATTATAAAGACTCGACCGATTATTGCGCTTTAAGCAAAAAACTGTGTGATAGGCATAACGGTATCGGAGCGGACGGATTGATAGCGGTAGCAAACGCTTTAAAAAATCCGCAAATGTATTATTACAACGCCGACGGAAGCAGAGCGGCTATGTGCGCAAACGGCATCAGGTGCGTAGCGGCTTATTGTGTTTATAAGAGCAAAAAGGAAAAACGATTTGTTATTTTAACAGACGACGGAGAAAAAGAAATAACAATAAAAAACGAAAATCCTTTTTTGTGCACTCTTTTCTTAGGAAAAGCGGTGACTGACGGTTTAAACATAGGACTTAACGAAAATACAACGTTTTGGGGACAACAGTTAGACTTAAAGGATGCAAGAGTCCGCATTTGGTTTGTTAAGACGGGTGTGCCTCACGCCGTTATTATTAACGAAAACTTTTTAACGGCATATGCCGACGAGATACATAAGCACCCGTTATTTGCCGACAAAACCAACGTCGATTTTGTCACCGTAAAAGATAAAAACAATATTACGGTAAAAACATACGAACGCGGAGCGGGTTGGACAAAAGCTTGCGGCACAGGCGCTGCGGCAAGCGCAGCAGTGTGTCAAAAGTTAGGATTAATCGAAAAAACAGTCAATGTTTTTTTTGAACAAGGAAGTCTGCTTGCGCAAATTATCGGAGAAAAGGTCTTTCTCACCGGGGGAGCCAATTTTGTTTTTGAAGGAAATTTTAAGGAGGAATAGATGAAAAACACCGATTTTAACGGAATTTTACCAAAAGGCAGCATTGTTGCGCTAATTACGCCTTTTGACGCTTACAATAATGTGGACTACAAAAAATTAAATCAGCTTATCGAATGGCACATTAATGAGGGCAGTGACGGCATTGTGATACTCGGCACAACGGGCGAAAGTCCCACAATAAGCGAAAAAGATAAAGAGGAAATTGTCAGCTTTACTGCGGAAAAAGTAAACAACCGCATATTTTTGATTGCGGGCAGCGGCAGTAACGATACTTCGCATGCCGTTTGCTTAAGCAAAAAATATCAGGATTATTGCGACGCTTTGCTTGTTATTACCCCTTACTACAACAAAACCAACACGCAAGGCATGATAAAGCATTTTTTAACCGTCGCCGACGCCGTGAATAAACCTATTATTATGTACAATGTGCCAAGCCGCACAGGCTGCAATATCGAATACGAAGCTTGCGAGCAATTAAAACAGCATAAAAACATTTGCGCAATAAAGGAAGCAAGCGGCAACATCAGTTATTCGTCAAAAATAGCAACGCTTCTCGACGACAGCTTTTGCATGTACAGCGGCAACGACGATATTGTCGTGCCAATGCTTAGTCTTGGGGCAATCGGAGTAATTTCCGTCTGGGCAAACCTCACTCCGCGCGTCTGTGCTAATTTGGTGCGTGATTATTTTAAAGGCGATACGCAAAAAGCTTTAAAAATTCAGCTGAAATATCTTAACCTAATAAATCTGCTGTTTAAGGAGACAAATCCTATACCTGTTAAAGCGGCATTAAACTATCTGGGCGTAAATGTAGGTCAATGCCGTTTACCCCTTTATCAAATAAGCGATACGGCGGCAAAACCTTTATTTGACGAAATTGACAGATTAAAAATCGAGGTGATATTATGAAAATAATTATTGTCGGTGACGGAGCAATGGGCTTAGCCGTAAAAAATCTTGCCCCTAGCAAGGGAATTTCGATCGTAGGCGTTGTGGGACATAATTTGAGCGAAAGCAAAAAAAATTTGTCTGAAATAAGTGAAAAAGCCGATTGTCTTATCGATTTTTCGCATATAGACAATTTTGGTATGA
>CALGIK010000078.1 GCA_937915515.1 uncultured Clostridia bacterium | reverse complement strand
GGCAACGTTTTTGCTTCCTTCTTTGATTATAGCCTGCGCCAAAACCACAGCGGTAGTTGTGCCGTCTCCTGCAACGTCGTTTGTTTTTGTGGACACTTCCTTAATTATCTGCGCTCCCATATTTTCGAAAGCGTCGGGAAGTTCGATTTCCTTAGCTATAGTAACACCGTCGTTTGTGATAAGGGGACTGCCGTATTTGCGGTTTAGTACAACGTTACGTCCTTTTGGACCCAATGTAATTTTGACTACGTCCGCCAAACTGTTTACGCCTTTTAAAAGAGCTTCCCTCGAAGCCGCTCCGTATTTAATTTCTTTTGCCATTTTTTTAACCTCCTTAATTATTCAACAATCGCAAGAATATCGCTTTGTTTAATGATAACAACTTCTTGCCCTTCGATTTTAAATTCGCTGCCGGAATACCTTGCAAAAAGCACCTTGTCGCCCGGTTTAACAAACATCTTAATTTCCTTTCCGTCTACTGTGCCGCCGGGACCTACAGAAATTACTTCTGCAATTTCGGACTTCTCTTGAGCATTTGTCGGCAAAAAGAAACTGCCTTTCTTTTCTTCCGTCAATTCGCAAATTTTGACGATTACTTTGTCAAATAATGGTTTTAATGTCATATATATTTACCTCCATCTTTTTTATTAATGTTAGCACTCTAACTGTCAGAGTGCTAACATTAACTATTATATACGCCTTTTACCTTTTGTCAAGAAAAAATTACGTTTTTTACTATAAATTTTTTGTATTTTTTTTGTATTTAAACTTATCAAAAAAAAGATTGTCGTTAATAATTGAATAATGTCGTTTTATATGTTAAAATAACTTTTATAAAAAAATTTGATTTATTTTGATTTAATTAATTAAGGGGGAAAGACAGAATGGATAAATGGGATAAAAGATTTATGGATATGGCGCATTTAGTCGCCACCTGGTCAAGCTGTTATCAAAACAATCGCAAAATAGGCGCCGTGATAGTGCGCGACAAAAGAATATTAACTACAGGCTACAACGGCGCTCCAAGCAATGTTGTTTCGTGCGTCGAAAAGAAGGAGTGCTTACGCCGAAAGCTCAATATCCCCAGCGGCACATGCCAGGAGCTTTGCTATGCGGTGCATGCCGAGCAAAACGCCATAATACAGGCAGCGAGAATCGGCGTCAGCTTAAACGGAGCAACCTTATATTGCACTCATCAGCCTTGCGTCATTTGTGCCAAAATGATAATAAACAGCGGCATAAACCGTGTGGTATATAACGAGGGATATCCCGATGATTTTGCCATGCAGTTGTTTGTCGAGGCAGGCGTAACCGTTGAGCAGTATAGCATTGATTAGACTTTTAGCCATATTTGTATTTTAAAACTAATATAATTATTATGTGAACTACAATAACGTAAACATTTATGTAAAAAAAAATACAAAAAAAAGCTCAGGTTTTTATATAAGAATGCGTGCCATAGCGCTTGCAGTTTTAGGCGTTTTACTTTGTGTTTTTATTTTTTCGCTTATTTTTAAATCTAAAGTTTTTAAGCTGGATAAAAAGGAATTTTACGGCGTAAGCGTTGGCTGTTATGCATCCGAAGCCACAGCAAATTATTTTGCGTCTTCAGTAAAAAATCGAGGAGGTTGCGGAGGCGTATTAAATGACAATAATCAGTTTTATGTGTTTGCCGCTGTTTATACAAGCAAAGCAGATGCATCGTCCGTCGCCGCCAAGATTGTCGAAAACGGTGAGGATGCAAGCGTTTATACTTTTACTTTGCCTAAGATAAAAATCAAAATATCCGAAGGTAACAGGACAATCATAAGTAATGCGCTAAACTTGTTTGAGGAACAACTGTCGGCTCTTTTAAATCTCGCTGTGGAATTTGATAACAATAACATAAACGGCAACGATATAGTAATTGAGGTTGTCCAAATGATGGCTGAAATTGATGCTGCGGTATCGTTGTTTACAAAAATTATGGGGGAAGAAGAGGACCTGACAATAATGGATATTTTAGCGGCGTTTTCTTCGCAAAGGCTCGCTTTAAAACAGCTTTCGTATAGTGTGATAAAATCCTACGAAATAAAAATTGTCTATTTTGACGTACTGCTGAATAACCTCAATTTGCGCGAAAAATTCAGTTAGATTTTAATACTTACCGCCGTAATCTCATAAATTGTTTTTGTTAAGTAAATATAAAAAAAGCAAGCCAATTTGACTTGCCTTAATAAATATTCAGTTCTATTATGTGTCTACACCTATAGTTTCGGCTTCGTCCCTTCGCCGCCATAAATCCTTTAAGCCAGAGACAAGTTCGGGTGAACCATGAGTAATTAAATATTTTGCAAAATCTTCCTCCCCCTCTGTATTTGTTACAAACTCTTCTCCTAATTTATCCGCTTCATCAAGTAAATATTGTGGCATATTTAATATCCTGCTATCCATTCATTATCTCCTTAAATATCTTGTAAATCTCTAATGACATTTTATTTCCCTTTTTTGAAGCAACCTTTTCTATCGAGTATGCGAATATTTCTTTACAACTTTTAGCTGAAGATGCATCAAAATAATTTTTATTCGTTATTTCTGAAAACAAAATACTTGTCTCCCTACTGTTTATCCTTAATCCCAAGTTCTTAGTCGCAATTTTGATAATATCCTCTGAAAAATCTCCTTGCAGAGCATCCGCAAAGTGTGCCATTTCATGCACCATAGTAGGAAATATCTCTTTTTTGTTCTTCTCGTCTGCTAAATCCGTATTAATGGTGATTGTGCGGTAACCATCATTGTTCAGTTCATATGTTCCCCATTTGCCTATTAATTTTGCAGCCCCAATTTTATATGGCAATACTTTTAAACCAAATTTTTCCTGCGCATATAATATTCCTTCCGCAGCTTCCTTTTGCACCTCTAATGGCAACTCACTGAAGCTCTCGTCTATAGGGTCATGTTCTATAACATATCTTGACTTATACATAAATTAATCACGTATTTCTTCGCTGTTCCTCAGCTTTTGAACGACATCAAATTAAAATAATTTGGATGCTAACGTTTCCTTTTATTACAACCC
>CALGIK010000077.1 GCA_937915515.1 uncultured Clostridia bacterium | reverse complement strand
GCCGAAAGGTATGATTTTTCAATTAACCCCCTTTGCCCCAACCCAACCGGAGCAACCAAATCAATGGCGCGTAACGAAAAATCATACCTTTCGGCGCCCTTTTCGAGTCGTATCCTCTCCTTTGGGTAAGCCGCTTCGAAGTCGTTAAAATAAGGACGTCTGCCTAACCTGTCGCAAGGCACGTCGTTTACCGAATGAATAAAAATAAGAGAAGGCGATTTACTCCTGTCAAAAAAACGCGCCGTGCACAACAACTGGTCACCTTGACGGAGACTAAAACGCTTAATTTGCTGAGCTCCGACATAAACGTCGTTTTTAGACTGATAAAAATTGAAGGTGCGCAAAAACCCGTAGCCTTCGGGCATAATTTCGAGTATGCCGCTTATTGTAATGTCAGATTCCTTATTGACGGCATTTTGATTGTTTGCTTCGTCAAGCTCCCCCTCAATCGGAGGAACGATGCTGATAATTTCGTTCGGCGTTTGCTGTGTTGTCTGTGTATAACAATTATTTAAAACAAGCGGCTGCTGCTCCGATTTTTCATCATTTAAAGATATCGGAATTTCCGGCGGAACATATTTTATGCCCCTGCCTTTTGCAGTAAAAACAGGCGTAACAGAACCGTCCTGTATGCCTAAAATGCACGAAATAAGTTCGTCCATATTTTTTGAAGTCGGCGATTTAACACCCTTTACCCTCCCGATTAGCCTTAATTGCGATACCAAATTCATCTTTCGTAATTCTTCTTCCGAATAACGGCTTTTAAGAATATTTTCGACCTCTTCGGTCGAAATATGGTTGCGTTCGGCAATGGACTTAATGATATCCGCTTCAGCTGTGGTCATGATTACCTCCGAAAATAAAAGAAAAAAATAATAAATAAATCAATACCAAAATATATTAATTTCTTAAAAAGATTATACCACATTTTTAATATTTGTACACGAATTTGTAAAAAATATTAAACTATTTATTATCATTAAATAATCAAAAAGACCTTTTTTTAAATATGACTTTGGTTTATTTAAAAAAAAATTGATTTTTGAATGAGCGGTGAGTAATTTTTAATCTGATTTTGTCGATTTTGTGAGAAAATAGACGATTTTTGAAAACATATAGTTTTTTAAGTAAAAAAGGCAGTATTCGTATTTGATACTGCCTTTACAATTTACATTACCGTATAACCCATTTGCCCGTCTACAATTTTTAGTATTTCGACTTCTTTTTTATTTTGCGCATCTATATAAATAAGGTAATCGTCGCCGCCTGAAGTACAATGGAATTCATAACAGAATACTTCTTTATTGCCCTTTGGCACAACCGCCATAAAGTGTCGGTTAACAACGACTTCATCGTTCAAAACTTCCTTTGCGCTTTCTACCGTAATATAATCCGTAGGATACTGACGCTTTTTATGATTTGCAATATATCCGTAAGCGTCTATACCCACTACTTTTCCCGTCGAACAATCCACCGCCATTTTAACCATATCGGGGTAAAGCAATGTTCTTCCCTCGCGTGAAATCATATTGACATAAACTCTTCCGTCTATCGTTTGGGATACCCACATGGGACTGACGTCATATCCTAAAGCTTTCGCCATTTTTGCAGCCGCATCACTGCATTGGTCTTCAGGCATAGTGTTTTTTGTTGTTTCAGTTGTAAAGTTTGCGTTTAACTGTGCAACAGTGCCGTCTTTTGCGGTTTCTATATAATAATTATCTCCGTCAAGCGTTATATCAAACAAATACACCTGCGCTTTTGCATCGACCTCTTGTTTAAATTCTATCTTTGATACATTATATTCCTTAAACGCTTCCCTCAGCTTTTTCTCGACTTCATCGTGGCTTATTGCTTTTACGTCAAAAGTTTTTTTCGTTACGCTGTCGCTGAAGGGTCCATCATAAACTAATTGAGGATATTCGAAAGTATTTTCCTTGACATCATCCATAAAAATAGACATAGTGCGCGAGCCGCCGCTGTTGGTATTCCAGATTATAGTATCATCTTTTTGGCTTATCTTTCTAAAAGATTTGCTCAAACTGCTGCCTACATTTTTTAAATTTCTTAAATTGTCCTTTTGTTCCTTTGTAAGCTTACCCGACGTACTTAATCCTTCACCGATATTTTTGCAATAATCGCTTAATTGATTGAAATACCTTGATGCAGAATTAACAATATCTTCTTCTGCCGGTAACGTATTCATATCGTCAACCGCACTCTCCGCTAAACCTTCGGTTTTGATTAGCAGTTTTTGTATTTGATTACTGTCATTAGACACCAATATCTTACCTAAATTTGCTTCGCTGTTATCCAAGCTGTCCGAAAGACGGTATAAGCTTTGATGATATACGTTGGCAATTTGCCTTTCGTAATATGAAGAAGAGTTTAAATCCACTTTTCGTGCTTCATGATATTTAATACCGAAATAAGTGCTTAATCCAATTGCAAGCACAGCCACAATACTCGTAAAACCTAACCATATTGATTTGTTTGTACGTCTTTCGGCTATTCTGTCATTTTGATATTCTCTTGCCATTTTTCCCTCCCTTTAAGTGCAGAATACGTGCTTGCCTATTGTAACCTTAATAGGACGTGAACGTATCCATGCATTGGTCGCAGTCCTCGGATTGTAATAGTAAATGCAACCGTATGTGGGATCCCAACCGTTTAACGCATCCTGTGCTGCACGTGTGCATTCGTCATTTGTACCCAAGTTTATCTGACCGTCAGAAACAGCCGTAAAAGCACCGGGCTGATATACCACTCCGCTTATGGTGTTGGGATATTTAGATGACTTTACTCGGTTTAAAACTACCGCCGCAATAGCTACCTTACCTGTGTAACTTTCACCTCTTGCTTCGCCGTAAATTACGCAGGACAACAGGTATAAGTTGCTGCTGCTTGTGCCGCCGCTTGTAGCCGGTGCTGCGGTCAGTCTTATGCCGATTGCCGCAGCCGTACTGTTGCCGACAATCCCGTCGGCGGCAAGTCCGTTGTTACGCTGAAAATACTTTACCGCCGCAACGGTTTTACTGCCGTAAATTCCGTCCACAGAGCCGCTGTAATATCCCCAGTTTCTTAATCTTGTCTGTACGGTTTTTACTAAGCTGCCTGTGCTGCCTCTTTTAAGTACAGCCGCGCTTACCGTCGGACAGACCGCCAGCGTAACAATCAGGCACAGCACAACAGTTGCGGCAATAACCGTAATCCATTTTTTTGTGCTCATTTTACCTCCATAAAAAAATACGATTTTACCCTTAGTTTAAAGCAAAATCGTGTTTTTATACGGTTGTATTTTTATGTTGCTATTAGCCGTGTTTTCTTTTAAAATTTTCGATAATCTCTTTGATTTTAGAAACATATTCAATAGAGTTTCCGCCTGTACTCTCTGCATTGATAAAACACAGAGGAGGGTAAACAACACACCACCAATTGTCGCCCTGCCCGCTTCCTAAATCTATGATTAAAGCGTCGTATATTCCGCTTTTAAGCACTAGTCCGTCATAACTCCTTGTCGGAAAGTTTTCCTGAGTCATTTTTGCGCTTGCGCCGTAATCAAATCCGTTGGCTATTAAAACATTTTCCGCTAAGCGGTTTAAGGAGGTTAAATGACAAGCTATAACAGACTGCGCTTTTAATTTATCCGTAGCTTCGGCTAAATAAGGGGTCAGATACTCAATAACAGCTGTTCTTACCTTATATTTTACAGTTTGGTCAGCCTTGCCGTTTGAATTTGCCCTAATATGTATTCTTAGGCACTGAGTACAATCGGCTTGATTTTCGGTATTAAACATTACAAAACTTAAAATGATAATTACAAACAGCATTACTATGCTAACAAATATTTTTTTCAAAACAAATCCCTCTTTCTGTGAATATTCTTGACACAAAAAAAGAAGTTAACCTTAATATGATTGAAAACTTAAAAGAATAATGATATTTTTTGTCAGAAATGACATTATTTTTAGCCGTATATGCCTGCATTAATTGATTTTATTTACAAAATTTTAAAAGATATCTATGTCTATTCAATCAAGAGCTTGATTTCTCTTACCAAATTGTCAACCAGCAATTTATAACCTTTTTGTGAAAGATGTATTCCGTCAGAGCCGTAAAGAGAATCAAATTCGTGATTATTCAAAAAGAATTTGCGGATATTTATAAACATCGAATTAGTATCTTCTGCGGCTTTATGAAGTATTTCGTTATAATTTTCCTGCCACATATATAAAATTTGTTTGCTTTTAAGCCATCTTAATATTTTTTCGCTATCGCCTAAGCGGCTTATAGCGGTAAAATATCTTTCGATGTGCAAAGGAACCAAACTGATAATCAGCGGTGTTACGCCTCGTGCTCTGATATCGCTTATTATTGTTTTTATGTTGGCAAAGTAGACGTCTTCGGTTACCGAAGGATAATTAACGTTATCGCAATTGTCGGCAACGTTTTTCCAATTAAAATTACAATCGTTGCCGCCGAGAGAGACAATTGCAATTTCGGGTAGGGGGTCGTGATTAACCGCCTCAATATGAATTTTACGCTCAAGCACTTTTTGTGTTGTCAAACCGAATGCAGAATAATTATAAAAATTTGTCCCGTATAATTGGGTAAGCTCGTTAATATATTTATCGTCCGTAAAATTAAATCTTTTGATTCCCTCGGGATTGATTTCTGTGCCTCTGTAAATCGAATCGCCGATTATTGCGATATTCCTGTATGTTTTCATCTTGTTTATACCTATATTCGTCAATAAAAACTTTTTATACTTATGTCAATTGGCGATTTGTTTAATGATAAATCTAAAAGTATTATAACCCATTATAAAATTAAAATCAACTTCTGGAATATTAAAGCAAATTATTTTACTTTTATCGAATCGGATAAATGTTACTTATAACAAATAACAAAACATTAAAATATCTTAAACCCAAAGGGTACAGATCTGCAAATAAATGCTTTAATTTTATTTTTGGTAATCAGCCTGCATAAATTTTGCGCATCTAATTCGTCTTTTGCTATCCAAAACAAAGCGCTTCCGCTGCCCGTCATTGTGGGCATTTTTTTGACAGCGTTATAACAATCTTTTACAAATTTTTTTTGTGACGGATACGCCGCTAAACACGCCTCCGTTAAATCGTTGTAAATGTAATTTTCTACATTTTTGTTTAGATTTTCTAAAACCCTGTCAAAGCGTGTATGGTCAAAAGAGCCATCTAATTTATCAAATTGATTAAAAACGGTTTTGGTAAGCGCTCCTTCATTATTTAACGCTACAACAAAAATCAGTTTAGGCGCATCGTCAATCATTTGCACGTCGTCGCCCTTGCCCGTCAGCTTAGTTAAGCCGCCAAGCAAAAGCGCTACGGTATCGCTTCCCGTTTTTGACGCCGCCAAACGTACTCTGTTGTCAGTATGGTTAATATTGTATATTGCGCTAAGCGCCGCAATCACGCCGCTTGCATCGGCGGAAGAGCCGCCCATACCGCTACAAAAAGGAATATTTTTTTGTATATAGATATCCGCTCCGTCTTGTAAGCCTAAAACTTCAAAAAAACTTTTCGCCGCTATATAAGCGCTGTTTTTTTGCATTTGTATAGCGTCAGGCGTATCCATACTAACCTTAACAGTTCCTGTATTATTTATTTGTACGTTGACCCTGTCAAATACGTCCACCGTCTGAATAAGACTTTTTAAATCGTGAAAACCGTCATCACGCTTTTTTAACACCGACAGGCACAAGTTAAGTTTTGCGTAAGCTTTTAATGATACCATAAGTTTATTTTAACATATACCTTTTAAAAATAAAGCTGTTTTAGCAAAAAAAATGTATTATTAAAAAACATAAAAATAAACCGAGCAGATACCCGGTTTATTTTTGTCAAAGAGTTTATGCTGTTCTTTGATGATATATTACGAGTTTTTCGTCCTTGGTCAAAGGATCGGTAAGGTCAGGATTGAGTTTTATTAAATCTTCTTCGCTCATACGCAGGTTTTTGGCTACCTCCCAGATACTGTCTCCTTTTTTGGCGATGCACACCTCTATTGCGCCCAATGTGTCTTCTATCGCATCTCCTTCCGTGACATCTGCTACAAAGCTTTCCGTTAAATTTTGGATAAGGTTGACAGAAAACAAAACATCGCAATCAATGTCGAGTTTGCCGGAATTATTTTCTACCGTAATCTGCTTAACAGCACCGTAAACAGTGGCTTGAGTAAGTAAATCGGCAAGAGGAGTTTCTATTTGCAGTGTAAAGGGAATTTCAAATTTTTCGCTGCCGATTTGGTCGCTGTTAGTAAAATAAACCATTCCGCCCACAGTACCCTTAACGGTAATTCCGCCTGCTAATGTGATAACTTCAATTATATTTACATTAAGCCCCGCCGTCCCGCTAAACACTGCGTCAGTCAATGAGGTTTCGACAACTCCGTTAACGCTTTGAAGACTGCCGAATAAACCTTTACTTATCGAAGAAGTGACAGAACAATAAGTATTTGCCGTCTCGTTGGTTAAGCTGTATGCGTCTGTTATTGCATTGAGTGTCTGCATATTAGTGATACAGCCTTTTACAGCTAAATTGACTTCTGCGTTAAATAAACTGGTTTTGCTGTCTTCCAAAACGTCCAAATGAATTTTTGTTGTCTTTACTTTTACTGTCAGGTTGGCTGTGCCTTCGCCGTTTACCGATAATTCCTGCGTAAAGGGAAAATTGAATAAAGCATTTTTGACAGCGTTATTATCTGCCGAAAGATATGTAAGAGCCAAAAATACTTCGCCGTCCACCGTCAGCACTCCATCAGACACACTCGCGGCATTTAAAACTGCATCGCTTTTGCTTAACAATACCTTTGCGATATTGTCTTTTATTTCGATTTCGTTGCCGACGGCAAAACTCTCGTCAACAAATGCCGATGTCGCACCATATTTTACTTCACAATTTTTGGAAATAAAATTGCCGCTTTCTATATAAGAATTTTCCTCTCGTTTAAATTGTATAATATCGGCTTCAATCACCGCATTTATTGTGATTTCAGTACCTTCAAATTCCGTAACAATATCAATAACGCTTAAATTAATATCCAAAACGCTGTCAACAGTTATACTCTCGTTTTTATATTCGTCTGTGAAATCCACTGTATAGCTTAATCCGGCGACTGTTGCATTTTCTTCAACGGTCACGAGTTTTGCAACTACTTTGCCGCCGTAACTTACCTCACCCGAAAGACTTTGATAATTAATAATTAAGGGTGTAACATCCGTTGTCAGCACGTTTTTGATGTTATCGTCTTTGCTTAACATCTTAAATTTAACTGCTGTTTGCTTTTGACCTAATCTCGTGATTAAATCAGACTTAAACACATTTTGTTTCTTTTCTTGCATAAACTACTCCCCCCTTGACCGATTAACCTTTCACCGTTTAATCTATTGAGGGTTTAGTTTATTTAGAACTATTTTTTATTTTAAATGCCACGTCGCCGCATAACAAATCAGTGTATGAACAACTTATACGGTCAAAAATTTGGTCAGATACTGTTATTATAAATACATTATTATGAAATTCACTTATTTTGCCG
>CALGIK010000076.1 GCA_937915515.1 uncultured Clostridia bacterium | reverse complement strand
TTATATTGTTCATCAATTTGAGCGGTTAGCCGATGTTTGTGCATTAGGACGGCAGTTTAATCTTGAAGCCAAGGAAATTTGTCTTGTTTTTCCTAAAAAAGATGTTGCGCCTAATTTGTTTTTGATGCGATTTGTAAAAAACGGAAAAATTGGCATTAAATGGTTAAAACCAATAGTAGTCTTTGACAGCGAAGGCAATTACACCGTTACGGTTAAAAACCTTTACGGCGAAAGCTTTAAAACGTAACAGAGATAAAATACGGAGAGAAAAATTGATATATTTTGTAGGCACACCAATAGGCAATTTAGACGAAATAACACTTCGCGCATTAAATGTTTTAAAAAACAGCGACGTAATTTTTTGCGAGGATACACGGCACAGCGCAATACTGACTAACCATTACGCATTGACTGCTCCGTTAAAAAGCTATCACAAGTTTAACGAAACAAAAACTGCCGAATATATAATAAGTCTTAGCGCAAGCGGCAAAAATGTCAGCATTATAAGCGATGCGGGTATGCCTTGTATTTCTGACCCCGGATTGACGCTAATAAACGCTTGCATAAAAGCAGGCGAAGCCTATACGGTTATAAGCGGCGCATGCGCTTTTGTCAATGCTTTTATTATGAGCGGCTTTGAGGCGCCCTTTACATTTGTCGGTTTTTTGCCGCAAAAAAACACAGACAGGGACAAGCTCATAGAGCAGGTGATTAACGGCGGCGTGCTTATTTTTTACTGTGCGCCTCATGACATCAACGACGACTTAAAATATCTAAATATAAAATTAGGCAATCGCAAAGTTGCCGTCGTAAAGGAATTGACAAAAATACACGAATCAGTTTCTTTTTTAAATTTAAAGGATGCGCTAATTGATAACCCCCGCGGCGAATACGTAATAGTGGTCGATAAAACGCCGCTAAAAAATGCCCTCAATGACCTTTCGACAAAACAGCATGTCGATTTTTATATCGACAAAGGGATGACCAAGATGGAAGCAATTAAAGAGACGGCAAAGGATTTAAGCGTCAGCAAGAGTGAAATATATAAAGAATTGCTTTAAAACGCATACTTTGCCGTTGACAAAGCAATAAGCCGTGTTACAATAAATACAGAGTGATATAGGGATTGTCGTCACTTAATATGCCAAGCGGAAAGGGCAAATTTAAGGAGGAATATGCAATTCGAAAATCTTCTGGAAAATCTGTTTAATCTTATCACAAGCACCGACGGAGGTGCTTTTTTGTTACAAGCATCCTTGATAACCGTTTTAGTGCAGATTATCAAAACAACGCTTATTAACAAGCTAAAAATTGACTTACAAAAAAAGTTTGACCCTACTTTTTTGCTGCCTTTTGTTTTTGGTTTGATTTCAGCCGTTGTTGACACCGTATTTATCAAACATAGAGCGTACTTAGGTTTTGCTACAGTTTATGAAATAGCGGTGCAAGGGATAAGCATAGGCGCAACTTCGGTGGCAATTTACA
The DNA here is from genome assembly GCA_937915515.1 of uncultured Clostridia bacterium. Classification (GTDB taxonomy): domain Bacteria; phylum Bacillota; class Clostridia; order Christensenellales; family CAG-314; genus SFEB01. The sequence goes on along the minus strand of CALGIK010000076.1, from coordinate 258 downwards.
AGACATTTGCGGCTCTTGACAAAAACAACATAAAAACTTTGTGCCGTGACGGTGTTTTTAGTATTTTGTACAACGAAATTTTGATAGTCAGCGACATAAGACAAAAGCTTTTGGATAAGAAAATAACCTTAACGGAATTTATTGCTAAACTTAAGGAAGCTGTCAGCGGTATAAAAGCTATTTACTGTCAGGATATTGATTTGCCTGATTACTCTGATACGCAATGCGCCGCTGCACTGTCAGAAAATCATATTATCA
>CALGIK010000075.1 GCA_937915515.1 uncultured Clostridia bacterium | reverse complement strand
CGCATCCCTGAAAAGCATTTTTGCCTATGCTTTTTACGCTGTCGCTGATAGTTATGCTGGTTATATTTCGGCAATTTGAAAAGGCGGCACTTACTATACCCGTTATGGGTTTGCCCTTATAAGTTTCTTCAATAACAATATCCCCTTGTGCTGATCCTATTCCGTAAACTTCATATTCGCTGCCGTTATTGATAGACTGATAAATTAAACCCGATTCGTACTCTATGACATATTCAATAGGCTCTGACCAATCAGAATCGATAAAATCTTTACCGTTGCCTATCGCTTTTACTTTAAAAATATATGTGTCGGGCGTCAAACGCGAAATAGAATAAATATTTAAAGTACAATCATTTTCTACGCCGTTTATGTTTACCTTATAGCCGCTTGCGTTTGTTACGTTGTCCCAGCTAAGCGTTTTACTCAATTGGTTTATACTTAATCCTTCGGGTTTATCAAGCACAACTGCATTAGAGCAACCGACTAAGGCTACCGTAACGCTTAATATAAATAGGCTTATAAAAAATAGCAAGCCAAGTTTTTTCATTATATTCTCCTTAGAATAGACACTAGTTATTTTGTTTTTACTTTGTCTTGCATGAGCAATTTCTTTTCTTTATAGTCGCGTATTATCTCCCAAGGCCATTTAAATTTAAACTTTCTTACGGCTATATCAAGCAAAAACAATATTACCGCCATGATGATTAATGGGATATAGGGATCATATTTATAGCTATTGCTTGTAATAAAATCTCTAAATACCTTCTCTGGATTTTCAAGCGGAATAACCATACCTTTACCGTCTTTAGATAAGTTTGTAAGAAAGAGTAAGCCGTCAATTTCTCGGAATAAGTCGTACTCTAAAGAATAAGAAAAAGTCGTATGGGTGGTATATTCCGAAATAATGTTTTTGTCTTTATCTTTCTTGATTATATTTACCTCATATATTCCCGGTTGCGAAAAAGTAAGCAAGCATTTGGTATAACCTCCTGTTATTGGCGGCAGATAACTAACTGATTGCTGCAAGGGATCAATTACTGTTACTTCGATAATATTGCCTTCTGTTAAAGGAGTTTTTATTATAAGTTCCGTCGTATAATTTTTTGGATCAAAGCTTGCTTTTATATCTCGCGGTCTTATTGATTCCGTTGGAAAGAGTCCCTTTATGACGTTGTTAATAAACCTTATGCCGTTATCCTCTGTCAAAAATTTGTCTGACCAAGTACCGTTAAGATCACACATAAAGCTGCCTACTCTTCCTTTACCGTATTTCCATTGAGCGTATATGGGCACAAATGCTCCCGAAAGGAGAGTAACCTCGTCGTTTTTCGGTTTTGTGCCGTAAAAACCGTCTAAATCCGGCATAGCTCCCACGATACCGCTTGCTATAGACGAATTTTCTTTTAATTTAGGCGTAAACGTTTCGGGCACATACTCTGTTATTTCAGGAACACGTACATCTTCACGCATAAACAGAGAGATACTTGAAGGGTCTGCGGCGGCATTATGGTATCTGCCGTGAGCTAATTCCTTAATTCTAATCATTACGTCTTCACCTTTGGTAGAACCGGGGTCGCTTACAAAAACAGTGGACATAGTTATGCCGGCTTTTTCGTAATAATTAGTGATAAGAGGTTCGTATTCGGAAGGCAAGTCGCTCGGTTCGCCGTCAGAAATGAATATGATATGTCTCTTTTCGACATTTAATGCTTGCAGCGCGTTGCCTGCAAGTTGTATCGCTCCGGAATATACTGTTCCGCCTCCGCCGCCTATGTTGGCGATAGCTCTTAAAATAATGTCTTTTTCTGACACGCGAGTAAGTCCTATTGCTTCACTGTAACTGTTTTCGAGAGTAATTATTCCGCAATAATCTCTGTCGTTAAGAGCGTTTACGCATGCGGTTGCGCCTTCTTTTGCCATGTCAAGCTTGGCACCATACATACTGCCCGAGCGGTCAATAATTATTACCAAACCGAGAGGCGGCGTATAATTAATGGCTTCTACCGGAAGCATTTTTTGATAATCGCTTTTTTCGAGATCCTTCCTCCCGTAAGCTTTGTCTCCGCCAATGGTAAAGAGTCCTCCGCCGTGTTCAAATACGTAAGAATATAAAATTGTTTCAAAATCTTTCATATCTTTACGTTCAACGTTCATCAGTATTACTTCGTCATATTCTCTCAATTGGTCAAGAGTTTTAGGAACGTCTGTTATATTGACTACGGTTACATTATAATCATCCTTTATCAGTGTTTCTAATCTTTCTGATTGACCGTCACCGTCAACAATTAAAACTTTATCAAAAACGTAAAGATATAGGTAAGAAAAATATGTATTGTTTTGTGTCAGATTATCTCCGTTGCTTTCTATCTCAAAATAAACCCTATGCGCTCCGGGAGTAATAAACACGTATTCAAACTCAAAATTCTCCTCGCCCGCTTTTAATTCTATCTGCTTAGAAGGGCTTTTTATATCGTTATCATAAAGGGTCAAGGAAGCCGATCCTGCAAAGGAACTTTTGAGAGTTACGCTTAAGCTGGCGGTGTTTCCTATAACAATATTATAATCGGGAGCCGTAATAGAAGTAATTTGCACCTCGTCGTCATAGTCATTTGAGAAGTATACGGTATCAACCTTTAAGCCCGACGATGCTAACGATAATATATCAGACATTGCTTTTCCTTCTGTCTCAATACCGTCTGTCATAAGTATTATTTTGCCGGCTTTGGGGTTAGTAAAACGATCTTTTGCGTAATTTAAAGCCGAAACAATATCGGTCGCACTGTCGTTTGGACGTTTGGCTTTTAAATAATTTTGGTACACCTGATCTGTATCAAAGCTAAACTCTGCGGCATATACCTGATTGTAACCAAAGGTTACAATTCCGACTTGAAATCTCGAATCGCTTTTTTCGAGCACGCTCTTAATAAATTCATTTTTTTGTTCTTCCAATTCTCTGTTGCTGTGCGAAAGGTCCACCAAAAGAAGTATTTCGTTTTTTAAGTTGGGCTTGTCATAATTGATAGATACGCCCGAAAGCAATAATACGCTCAAAAGCGTGACTACCATATAAAGCACCATTGAAGTGATACGATTTCGCGTGCGCCTATATTTTTTTGATATACGAAAATAAGGCACAGCGTAATAATCAATGCCGGAACAAGCAGCAAGAGAAGCCATGGATACATAAAACTAATATTTAAATCTGACATTTTTACTCCTCCTCTATACTTGTTCTATGGTTTGCAGCAATCGCTCAAAAAACAACAAAGCAAATAGGGCTGCAGCCAAATATATCACTAGGTCAAAATCAATTGCCTTTGGTATTTCGGGATAAACAGGATTTTTAAGCTCTTTTTCGATACGGGTAAAATCACTTTGAGAAGCGGCTACTTTAACATATATGTTTTCACTTATTTGTCTGCCTGACAACAAAGTTTGCGTTAATGTATATAATCCTGTATAAGGTGTTGATACCTCTGCGGGAAAGCTTCTAAATTCCTCTTGGTCTAAACCCGAACCGTTGACAGTCAAGACAGAACCTCTTGCGTTTAAACTTATCTTTTCGTCAACGTCATAGATATATCTAACAACGGTTGATGGCAAAAAGTAATTAAACAAATTATATATCAAAATTGGGAAGTCCATCAGCATAGGAATTTCGGAATAAGTTAAATCAAAAGACATAACTGCTATTTTGGATTTTACTTCGTTTCTGACCAAAAATACTGGGTCTTGTTTACAATACATAAGCGGTTCAAAGCCATTGTACGATAAAACCGTTGTATATCGCGAAACAGAAATCCTATCGGGATTTACAAAGTTCATTATCTTATTAGGATTTCCCGGCGAAAATCTAAAAAAATCTCCGTCAGAAGGACTATTAATCTTATCTCCTAAAACTAACATATCTCTTAAGTTTTCGGGCACTATGTCGGGATCAACTAATAATACCACACCGTCAATAGGCAGAATGTCGGGCATTTTATGTTCGAATATGTAAAAATCAAAGCCGCTAAGTTTAGGCGCATCATTGGGAAGAGTT
>CALGIK010000074.1 GCA_937915515.1 uncultured Clostridia bacterium | reverse complement strand
ATTTTTGGCAATTCCTACTGAGTCTGTTAGAGTTGACGAGTACTGTTTAACAGTAAAGGGGGAATTTGAGGTTATTTTTGCGGAGTGGAAAAAAGATAAGCTAAATTATACTGAAAACGATTATCAAACATTGTTGGCTGTCTATCAGCAAGCGTACGATGCGCTTGACCAACTTATTTCAATAGCACAGTTGCAGCAAGCTTTAGCGGATTTACCCAAATTGCTTGCGGCTGTTCCCAAAAAGAAAGAAAGGGCAAAAGAACAATTAACGCTAATTTATGAGCAGTGGATAAGCCCGGAAAGTCCAAATAAGTATCTCGAAGAAGACTTTGCCGACTTGCAGACAGCTTACCAAAACGCTTATAATGCGCTTGACAGTCTTGACGAAATTTCGGATTTTGAAAAGGCGATACAGGACTTCCTCGCAGCTTTGGCGGTTGTTCCTACGGCTATTGACAGGATTAACGAGTACGAAGCAAACTTTGATTATAACGTCTTGACGGCGCAAGAAGCGGCTTATGTGAGGGATTTGTTTAATAACGCACGGGAGGAAATTCTTTTATCTGACGGCGGCGCGCCAAGTCCCGACTATATTTTTTATATGTTAAAAACATATACAAGTACATATAAAAAGTAATGACTATAAAGAAGCATTTTTGCAGCAAAATAATCCGCTGTTTGTTTTATTCTCACGGTTTATAACCTAATTGTATAAATCTAAAAGAATTTTACAAGACAGCAACGCAGATTTCGCATAGATGCTTCTTTATGTTTTTTTGTTTATATCGTTCCAATACAGGTCTCGAAATGTCAATTTTATATTCCGATTTTTCTATTTCGTCAAAAATATTTTTCCATGCTTCGCTTATGGCTTTTACGGTATGTGGCAAAATGAATACGGCGTACTTTCCATCGTCGATATAACCGGCATTTATTTCGGCGTGAGAGCTTGTATCAAAATCATCGCTGACGGCTAAGCATACATCGTATCGGCAATCTTTTGATGAGGTGGTATTAGGATTGTCACGTGCTATGCCGAATATTACGGTAGTATCATCAAATAAGTTATTTTTATTTGCCCATGTTTTAAGTTTTTCCATAGCAATTTTGTTTTGACTGCCGTAAGCTCCAATCGCTCTTATATATGCTATTTTTTGTTTCGCAAAATTATCTATTGTAAAATTCATAAAAACTCCTTTTGGCATTATACCATAAAATACAAAATTATTATGCGTTGTATTTAAAATAATCTTTAAAAAAACAGTATATATATTATTGATAAAAAAACAAGCAGGAATCAAATTATGTATTTACTTAATTAAAGAAATATGATATTGTATAAAAAGAGGTAAATAAATGGAAATAGGTAAAAGCATAAAGGATTTGAGGGAAAGAATAAGGATAACGCAAGAAGAGCTTGCCGAAAAAATGTCTGTAAATCTAGAAACAGTTATGATGTGGGAGAAGAATGAGTTGTCACCTACGGCAGAGAAGATTGCGAAAAAGGGAGCAATGGCTACGTAAATCTCAAATGGATAACGTTGAAGCTAAAAACATTAATTTTAGATAAAGCTAAAATATAATATTATCGCTATTGAGTTGCGTTATTTTGCTTTTTGATATATAATTTTTAAGCGTTGAATTTTGCTTAGGCAAAACGAATAAATGCGAATGTGGCGGAATTGGCAGACGCGCTAGATTCAGGTTCTAGTGTTTTCACCGACGTGCAGGTTCAACTCCTGTCATTCGCACCAATCTAAAAAACCACTATATATTGTGGTTTTTTCTTTTATTTGATACACTATATATTGTGGTTTTTAAATTTTGAGTACAATTTGGGTACAAAATCTTTTTTGCTACACAAAATCAGAATTACATGCTAAGAGTAAGAATCATGGATAAAACAAAAAAAACAAGCAATAATTAATTATAAAATTATAGAAGGATTCAATATGTTTAAAGAATTCAAAAAATTCATTATGAGAGGTAATGTAGTTGATTTAGCTGTTGGTGTTATAATCGGTGGTGCTTTCAGCAAAATCGTTTCTTCCCTTGTAAATGATTTGATTATGCCTTTACTTGGTTTGATATTAGGTAAAGTGAATTTTTCGGATCTAAAGTACATTATTAGACCTGCGACTGAAGGAGTTGCGGAATTAGCTATTAGATACGGCGCATTTTTGCAATCAGTGATAGATTTTCTCATTATTGCACTATCTATTTTCTTGATTATTAAGTTATTAGCATCTTTAAAGAAAAAGAAAGAGGAAGTAGAGGTAATACCACAACCTTCAAAAGAAGAAGTATTGCTTACTGAAATTAGAGATATTCTTAAAGAGAAGTAAACACAAGATAATTACAAATAAAACTTACTGCATATAATGCACCATATCCCCATAAAAAATACCTCCTATGGTTGTATCTATTTTATCATGGAAGGGTATTTTTTATTGTCTACTTTTTGATGCTGTTCATTATGTGGGGATTTTTATTTATTTTACACACTAATATTGTGATTTTAAAAATGAGGTACAAATTTGTTTATAGCTATTGTCTTTTAAGTGATTAAGTATTAAAATATATTCGCGAGTTTGTAACTATTGCATCAGATTTGTCAATCATTAAATTATTTTAAACAAAATAAGAGGATAAAATGAAAAAAACAAAAGTCTGGATTTCGATAATTTTCATTTTGGTGATGCTATCCATATATATTTCTTTTGTGTTTTTCGGCAAAAACCTGCCTGTTGCAAAACTGCAATATGCGGGAATTGTACTTTGCTTTCTGTTCAGCTTAGTGATATGCGAAAACAAAAAAGATATTTGGTTAGTAAGGATTGCTATGCTTTTTACTGCCTTTTCGGACTGGTTTCTTGTAATCAAACGCAGCAAGTATTTTATTGCAATGATTACTTTCACCATAGCTCAGCTTACGTATGCAATTCGGCTGTGGAATAACGACGACAGAATTCACCGCAACATAATACACATTTTTTCAAGAATGCTGCTCATAATTATTATGGAAATTGGAATAAAACTGCTGTGTAACCTTTTAGGGGCAAATTTTGACAGCTTGGTATTTATTGCTGTTATGTATTTTTCATTACTCTTGACAAATGTATTGTTTTCCATTGTACAAATCCGCAATAACATACTT
>CALGIK010000073.1 GCA_937915515.1 uncultured Clostridia bacterium | reverse complement strand
TTATTGTGTGCCGTCATATTTGACCAACAAACCGGAAGTTGTAGCACCTGGCAAAGACATCGTCTTAAACGTTGATTTGTTAGCCAGCATGTCCGGGTCTGGAACAAGCTTTTCAGCACCGTTAGTTACAGGGGTAGTTGCGCAGCTTATTCAAAAAACAAGGTCTTATATAGACAGGGAAAACTACGTTACATACTATAAGGCTATATTGATGTTAGGAGCAGAGGACAATAAAGTTAACGATACTTCAATACGGACATCTGACCCATCAACCTTCCACAACAAAAGCGGAGCGGGTTTTGTCAACGCCGTAAATAGCGCAAATAACGGTGAATTTCAGATTTATTGTAAACTTAATCAGATGTACACTTCCGGTTGCGTGTATTTTCCGTACCATACTTCGTATACGCCTTTTAAAGCGGTATTGGTGTTTGAAAAACCCGAAAACATATATATCGAGGAGGTTTACGGAAACAATTTTGATATGGTTTTGTTAAGACAAAGCAACGGAGCAGAACTGGCAGCTTCCAGGTCAATGATTGACAACTTTGAGATTTTTAAGTCTGCTTGGCCGGGTGACGGAACAGTGACCTTAGGTTTTCAGACACGGTCGGTTATACCTTCTGATTTATACATTTCGCTTTCGATAGTTTGGCGAAGCATTTAGTTTTTAGTAAAAATGCACCTCATCAGTAAAACTTTTGAGGTGCATTTTTTGCTGTATAACTTAATTTATCTTTAGTTTTGTTAAAAAATTTTAATCCGCAGACAACAATTTTTTTAAAATTTCCTGCTTATCTGCCGAAGTCTGTCCGTAATCCCTGACGGGATTGCCGTCAAGCTTAACGTCGTAGACAATATTGCCCTTATCCATAATCAGTACTCTGTGAGACAAAATAAAAGCTTCTTCAATGTCGTGGGTAACATACAAAACCGTCCTTTTTTCCTTTTGCCATATCTGGTAAAAAGCCGTAATCAAACGTATTTTTAACGCAGTATCTAAGGAAGAAAAAGGTTCATCCATTAATAGCAATTTTGAAGGGAACAAAAACGCCCGTGCAATCGCCGCTCTTTGTGCCTGTCCGCCGCTTATTGCTCTAGGATATTTGTCGGCTTTGTCGAAAATTTCCAGCATATCCAATATTCCGTTAATTTTTGGGTAGTCTGCTTCGTTTAAAACATATTCGAGATTTTGCCTGACAGTCAAATTAGGAAGAAGTAATTCGTGCTGAAATATATATGATACTTTGCCGCTAAAACCTAAAATACTGCCTTCATAGGGCGTAATGCTTGCAATTATATTTAGTAATGAGGTTTTTCCGCAACCGCTTGTCCCTAAAACACAGGTTATTGTGTTTTCTTCAATACTAAGATTCAATTTGTCAAATACTTTTATATCACCGTAATTTTTGGTTATGTCTTTTAGTTCAATCATTTTCCCACCTTATACTGATTTTTCCCAGATATCTGATAAAACTTTCAAGTGCTACGCTGACTATTATAGATGCCAAAGTCAACGCAAACAGTTTCGTAGGCTCATAATTTATTTTTGCAAATTGCATAAGTTTACCGATACTTTTTGCTGTCTGCGCTAATGCTTCGGCTGCTATCACCAATTTTATGTTAAGGGAAAAACCGCTTGCTGTATTTTCAAACATGGATTTAGCCATGTTAGGCAGATAAAGTTTTTTTATAATGTCTTTGTGGCTTACGCCATAAACCCTGCTCATCATTAGTAAATCCTTATCAACGGAATCAATGGCGCCGTAAAAAGCCGAATAAAGAGTGGGACAGATTATTATTACTGCAACGGCTAAGGGTGCTACTAACGGCGACAGCCATATGATAAGCAATAATATCACTGACATTGTGGGTACGGAACGTATTATTGCCGCAAAAGGACTTATTATTTTTTTTGCGGTTTTGTTTATTGCGCTTAAAACGGCAAAAAGCAAAGCTATCAAAAAGCTGAAAACAAATGATATAAGTGAACGCAACAACGTGCCGCCTAACGAAAGCCAAAAGTCTTTTTCTCCTAAGTAATCGAAGAGCTGTTTAAAAGCATTAACAGGAGAGGGCAAAATCACATCTACGTTGAGAGTAAGCGCAGCAATTTGCCAGGCTAACAGTATTATTAACGTTACAAAAAGCGGATAAGATAAGTCTATTAACAGTTTTTTTATTCTTTTGTTATCCATAAAGGGTAGTTACCTTCTGTTTGCTTTAAGCAGAGTAGAAAAAGTTGTCATTGATAACAGTATTAGCTTCGAGACGTGTTATATAATCAATTACCGAACTTTTTATATTTTGTGCGTTTACAAATCTGATGTTGCAATTAGTAATTGTGTCCGCCGTAAAGGTCATATTTTTTAAATTGCTGTCAAAACGCGCAAATAAATCGGGAAGGTTAGAATAGTTTTGATTTAAAAACTCCAAATTTCCTTCTAAGGCAGTTAATAACTTGCTGATATAATTAGCGTTGGTTTTACAAAAAGCATCACTTGCAACAATTGATGCCTGAGGATAACCTTCAAAATCTGTAATATGCTGCCATTCCGCCTGAAAATCAATGACGGTATTTATATCGGTTATCAATTGTTTGCTTTTAGTAACCTGCGGTTCGCCTAAAACTCCGTAGGCTTCGCCTTTGTTGGTTGAAGCAAGTTTGAGCATAGGGATAATACTGCTTGCATCAGCATATGAGTTTAACGTTACTTTGCCTTGTACGCTTTGAGAACCTTCTTCAAATTCAATTTGATTTTCGGTCAAAAGGTATTTAAAAAGAGATATCGTCGTACCTATGGTTGTATAGACAACTTTTCCCTTTAAGCCTTCTAAATTTGTTGCGCTATTGTTGACACCCATAATAAACAAGTTGCCGAAGATATTAGTTGATAAAAGTTTTATTTTTGCTCCGTTACTGTACAACTTAGCAGCCACTACGGTAGGCATAACGGCAATATCCGCACCGTCGTTAAAAGCAGCGCTTACAAAGTCGGCAGGTACAAAAGTAAAAGTTGTTTTTTTGCTGCTAAAGCTTGCATTGCTGTCCATTATGTTTGCTACGGCTAAAGCCGGCGTGCCGTCGGGCAGATATATTTTTATACTGTTATCCGAACAGGCGGATATTCCCGACACGGTAGTTATTAACAATACCACTAAAATAAGTACCGAAATAGTTTTAAAAAGTTTCATATATATTCTCCTTTTTTTATTTTTTCCTAATTAAATCTTAGAAAACAACGTTTTAGCCGACACACCGTTTAACATGCCTAATTTTCCCGTTAATGCATTAATTATTTCTGAAGGAGCGTCAAGCACCACGCTCATTACGCTGACGTTTTTTGAGTGGTAAGGAATACCCATACGTCCGACGATATATTGTCCGCAAGCGCTTAATAAATTATTGATTTTTTCAGCAGCAGCCAAATCCTCGACAATTATGCTTATTAACGCTAGCCTGTTTTGTTCGTTTTGCATAGAAAAACCTCCTTTTTAGCAAAGGAGGTAACAAAAATTTATATCGGCATCTTGCCGAAAAAATCCCTTATGTTTACGTCCTTTGCGGTCAGGCGCACCTTTCCGTTTAGCAACCTTAATAATATTATTATATCAATAATACAAAAAAACGCAAGCGTTTATGAATTGATTTCCGCTAAAAGCTGCTGACGTTTTTCGATAAAATCGGCTTTGGACAATCTTAGCTGTTTTAAATCGTTTACAAACATTTTCCGCACAGAGGAATCCTTAATAAGCTGAGCCATTACGGAATTAAAAACCTTTTTTTCGTCCTTATTAAGCTTTACGTAAGAAGTCAACAGAGAAGCTCTTTTTGTTTCCAAATCACTTAAGGTCAAACTGTCTGAAGCATAAAGCATTTTAAACAAGGTGCTGACAAAAACGTATTTTGCGCTCATATCCATTTTGCTTATTATATCTTTTATCAAAATCTCGATTTTTTGAGACAGAGTGCTAAGTTTTTCCGCTGTAACAAAACGATTACATATTACTTGCCAGCTCAAGCAGTCATGTTGAAACATACCTGTCTGACTGCTTTTTACGATAATCTCATTTTCCCTATGGCTAAAAAGTCTGCCGATAATGCTTGATTCGGGTAAAATGGACAGCGTTTTATTGCTGTATGTTTTAAAAACGGGACAATCAAAGTCGCTGTCTTTTAATCCCGGACCGTCTATGCAAATACATTTGTTTATTTTTGAAGCTGTCTTTAAATCGCTGTGCAGAAAGGAGTAAAGAGCAAGGTTTCCGCCTTTGCTGTGACCTAATACAAAAACTTCCCCGTCAAAATCGGCGTGCTCTTTAAGATATTTTACGGCTTGTGTTTGAGCATAGGTAGGACGTTCGTTCAATAAGGTAAAATTTTCCTCCCAACCTACGATAGTATCGTCTGTGCCGCTAAAAACTATTAATCTGTATAAATCGTTGTCAAAAGTAACGGCGGAAAACTGCGTTTTTTTGTTTAAGTCCGACTCGTAAACATAACCGCAGGCGATTGTATCTTTAAAACGGGTGCAGCAAGCCATTTTTTTAAATAAAAAGTTTATATCATAGGGCACAATAGCGCCTAAAGATTTTTCGATACGGCCATTGTCCGCATAGCAGTCGAATAATTTTGACAACTTTATACTACAGTCGTTAAATAGCCCCGACAAATTAATAATAGCAAGTTGGCTGTAACAAACACAGTCTATTAAATTGAGAGGATCCTTATAAAAATCAAGATCGCCGCGCCACTCTATATAATCGATTAAATTTGCCATTTGCCCTCTTATTTAAGTATATTATCACAATTTTTAACCCTTTTCAAGACTTTATCAATATTTTTAATAAAAAGTATTATTTTTTTTAAAAAATTAGTAAAACTATAACTAAACAATTTTTGATTTGTATTTAAATCAAAACTTGTGTCTTTTCGACAATTAGACAACTTAAAAGAGATTATTTTTGTGTTAGATTATGCAAAGAAATCAAAAATTTGGAGGATAAAAGATATGTGCTTTTTTAAAAAACGCAAAAGAACATGGATTACTTTAGCAATAATTTTAGCTATCATCCTGTTGAGCGGATTTTTTGCGGCGCTCTTTCAATCAAACTTCTTTACCGTCAAGGTATTTGATTTACGCAACGCTACCAATACAGGCACTTTGGCAACCGATGCCGGAGTAACTGTAAACGGTAAAGTAGTAAGCGGTATCTTGTTCGTGCCAAAAGAAGCACGTGATAACAACAAGCTGCCGGCAGTGGTGTTGACTCACGGTTATTTAAATAACAGAGAGCTGCAACTGCAAAACGCCATAGAGTTGGCGCGCCGCGGTTTTGTTGTATTGACGGTTGACAGAGAAGGTCACGGCAATTATAACAATACGGGTAATACCAACGCTTTGACGGCAACTAACGGTTTGTACGACAGCGCAAAATACCTATATAATTTGCCTTATGTTGACCAAACAAAAATAGGAATAAGCGGTCACTCAATGGGCGGATATACGGCTGCATCTGTTTTGGCAGCTGATATCAATACGAAAATTGTATCCGCAGGATTATTGCAGGGTTGGTCGTCCTTTATGGGCGCCGCTGCCGATGTGCCTGTGGGCAACTTGAAAGCCAGAGATGACGAATTCTTTTATACCAGTACCGATATAAACGATAATCGTACGATAAGCAGACAATATCTGCATTCGAAAGCTGCTGCAGCTTTTGTAGGCGTAGACACGGCGGCATTGTCAGAAATAAATATAGAAAACGGCGGTATATATATCGGCGGCGTTTTGACTCCCGTTGCAGAAGGTACAGCCGCTCCGGGCGCATTCAGAGTTGTTTACGAAAGCAAGGAAATCCATCCGTTAAACCACTTTTCGGTAGAAAGCGCAGGACACGTTGTCAATTTCTTTTATACCGCTTTCGGTACACCTACAGGCTTTAAGACAATAGCGGGTACAAATCAGCTTTGGCCAATAAAGGAATTTTTCTCTTGTATAGGACTGTTGGGATTTTTTGCGTTGCTGTTCCCCCTTGTAACATTATTGCTTGATGTTCCGCTGTTTGAAAGACTACGCAAACGTCATGTTGCCGTAGCTGAAGGTCAACAATTGTCTACCAATGCAATGTATTTACCCGAACTCAAAGGTGTCCAAAAGAATTTGCTTTATTGGATTCCCGCAATACTGATTACTTTGTTTGCAGGTTTCTCTATAAAATGGGTGCGTAACGGCACGACGGGATGGTTCCCGCTTACGCAATTGTATCCTCAGGATACAACAAACTTTGTTGCTCTTTGGGCAATTATAGTAATATTGTTTGCAACGGCGATTATACTCGTGGCATGGGCAATAAACGCGATAATCAACCGTATACGCAGCGACAATAACCCCGATTTGCCCTTAAGGACATCCAATCCTTTTGCGACAGCTCGTATAGAAGGGGGCTTAGGTTCTTTAATCAAAACACTGTTTTTGGCGGCGATAGTGGTTGCTCTTATGTATTTGGTATTATATATTAACTGGTGGATATGGAAGACAGACTTCAGAATATGGACCTTTGACGTTAAGGTATTTAACATCGGTGTAATGCTGCCCACAATGCTAAGATACGCCATGTATTTTGGTATATTCTATACCTTAAACGCCATATTAAACCAAACCTACGAGGTCAGAAATTTGTCCCTTTGGGCAAGTATTGCCATCAATGCTTTCTTTAACATTTTTGGAATACTGTTGGTATTTATTATTCAATACAGCACATTTACGTCAACGGGAGTTTTGCAATGGCCGGATGTGAATTTGACCTTTATTGTGTTATTCCCCATTATCCCCATCCTCATTTTGGCAACTATTATCAGCAGACTGTGTTACGAAAAAACAGGCAATATATGGTTAGGCGCCTTTATAAACACCTTGCTGTTTACAATTATAACTGTTGCTAATACTGCCGCTTCGTACACCTATGTCTGGGGCTAAGACTATTAAATAAGATAAAATTTCTATAACAAAAAACGCATTTGATGAAAATGCGTTTTTTAAATGCCAATTTTTTATAACTTCTGTTTATCTCTGCTGCTGTTTATCCACGCCGTAATATTTTTTGAAATCGATTTTTGTCACGTCGACAGGATAGCCGTAAAATTCTTCCGCCGCTTTTATAATATTATTACGCGCAGTTTCTCGCAAAAAAACGACCTGCTCCTTAAAAGGGAGAGAAGTATCGGCATTAATCGGAGGCAGAATTTGCATCGTTACACGGTATCTGCAGCCAAAAAACTTATCTTCTTTTGTTGACGGTGTTATTAAAAAAACAATAGGTAATACAGGTTTTTTGTTTTTTGCGGCAAAATGGAAAGCTCCGTTAAAAAAAGGACGTATTTTATCATATCCTATCCACATAGTTGCTTCGGGGTCTATATGAACAAGGTGTTTTGTATCAAGAAGTTTGGTAATTACTCCGTCAAGCTTTTTTTTGCTTGATAATTCGGTAGACAGCGGTAGGTTGCCCATAACATTGATAAAATAGCCGCCAAAACCTGTTTTGTTGTTCTGCACGCCGCCGACATAATAATAACGTTTAAAGGTTGTGTTTTTAAGAAAAAGACTTTCCATAAGCAAAACGTGATTGCTTACGCTTATTGCGCCTGTTTTTAGCGCGGCACGCAGATTTTTGCGCCCCTTTACCTTTAGTCTAAAACCAAAAAAGCCTATTAACGGGGCAAGCACGATAACCAAAAGGCGCATTATAAAATAGAAAATGTGGCTGAATACATCAGTATAAAGATATTTGCGTTTTTGATCGGGGTTTACCGCTGATATTTTGGTAATCTCGACATTAAATTCGCCTTTGAGTTCGCATTCCTTAATAATATCGGTATATTTGTTTTCTATCATAGGTGCATTTATACTTCCTTAAATTTTCGTAATCATTATAGCACATTCTTTAATAAATGAACAAGATTTTTGTTTGAATTTTTGATTATGGGCTGAGTTTACTGTGTTTGACTTTTTGCGTTAGTTTACTTATAATTAAACTAAGAGGGTAAAATTGATAGAGGAAGAAGATATTATAAATACAGCAGCGAAAAATACTGTATTTGTTTATTTAAGCGATATTGACAGTATTAAAGCCGACAGTATTTTTTTGCCTGATATACGCCAAAACGAGATAAATAATTGCAAAAACGTCGTTGTAAAAAATCAGAAAGAAAGAGTTTGGAGTTTACTGTGTCATGCTTTAAGACAAAGCTTTGGAATTGACGCAAGACAGATTATTTTTGAAAAAACCCAAAACGGAAAATGGATAAGCGATAAATGCTGTTTTAGTATCAGCCACAGCGGCAATATTTTGGTCGCCGCAGTTTCAAAAACACCGATAGG
>CALGIK010000072.1 GCA_937915515.1 uncultured Clostridia bacterium | reverse complement strand
ACTACGACAAGATTATTGAGCAGTCGGAAGACGTCTTGGAGTGGTGGTGGGTGCATTATTACTCAACGTTTAAAAAGATAATTATCGATTCCGAAGACCCAATAATGATTAGGACTTGGAACAAGCGTACACGCTTTAAAAACCTTGCAATTAAAGGAGCAGTAAAACAGTCCAGGAGTGAAATAAACCTCGTCACACGGTGTCAAGCCAAACAGCAATTAATTATTCAGGAGCGTCTTATCTGGACAGATAGGGCGCTTAATTCATACAGAGCGCATGAGCAAATACTTACCAACGATGACGGGTCCGAGCTGGACGAAGCGAAGCAAAAGAACGACTACGCCGACGGCGTAACGTACTTAGTGACCGAAGAATGGGTCAACCTGATAGAGCAAACAAAGAGGAGATAACTTATGGTAAAGATACGTAAAGGAACGATTGAAACGTTAGTACCCATAGAAGCATACAATCATATTTACAAGCCTAAGGGTTGGGCAATAGTGGAAGCAACAGAAAACGAACTTGATAAAGAATTAAAAGAAAAGGGGCTTGTAAACGAGAAACAACAGAACGCCTATATAAGAGCAAAGAACGAAAAGAACCGCAGACACTTTGACGACGGGCTTTTCAAAGGAGAGTAAAATTGAATGTATAGATATGATTTTAAGAATAAAAACGTCTTGGGGAATATTCGAAGCCCTAAGATATGGCAGTTTAACCTTGCTATGAATATGGCTTTACTTTCCAACGACGCTAAAGTTATACGGTATTTTTGGCGGGTGGACAGCCGACAGTTTATAAGCGACACGTGGATGGCCGCCGAATTGCAGGACAAGTTTTTAGGCAAGTATTTGCCTGGACAAGCCTTCTTGTATTTTGGGCTATGTCCTATGATAGTTAACGGTGTGCAAAACCTTGTTGCGAGTGCTGGTTTCGTAAACGAGTGCGGCGATAAAGAGATAGACGAAAAGCTTAATCAGTGCATTGTAAAAAACAAGCTACAAGAGCAATTTTCAAACGGCGTGTATTATGAAAGCGGACTAGGTGATTTCGCTTACC
>CALGIK010000071.1 GCA_937915515.1 uncultured Clostridia bacterium | reverse complement strand
TACTCTTACTTTAAGCCCTCTTAAAGACGAACAGCTCATTAATCAGATAGGATTAAATATTGAAAAAAACACAGGCGTAAAATGGCTGCCCAGCGATTTCAAAAAAAAAGGCGGATATTTGCGGAGTATTTTGCTTTCTAAGGAATACGGGCTTTATAGGCAAAACTATTGCGGCTGCGTGTTTAGTAAAGGCAAAAACAAACAAGAATAATCTAATAACCTTAATCTGACGATGCGTTAAGCATACGGCTTTTTTATTTTAAACTATTTTTTCTTTTATTTTTATATATTTTCTAATAATTCAATTGCATATTTAGTTTAACGTAAAATTTGTTTTGCTTTAAAATTATCTGAATATACTTTATTATGCCAAGTTCAATTGAATATGACCGTAAGGCAGCGGCAAAATATGCTTCCCGCTGGGCGTACGGCAGAAATCCTAAATATTATGATTTCGACGGCTTGGGCGGCGATTGCACTAATTTTGCTTCACAATGTATTTTTGCCGGCAGCGGCGTGATGAATTTTACCCCTATTACCGGTTGGTATTTTGTAAATATTAACAAGAGATCGGCTTCGTGGTCGAGTGTAATATACCTATATAAATTTTTGACAACAAATAAAGGCGCGGGACCCTATGCACAAACAGTCCAACCTCAATCAGTTATGACAGGAGATTTAATTCAGTTAAAACGAGGAAGCATTTTTACCCATTCACTGATTGTTACAGAAGTAACAGATAATGATTTTTTGATAGCATGTCATACGATGGACAGTTTAAACCGTCCCCTGTCTACATATTCGTACGATGACATAAGGTATGTCCATATTTTAGGAGTAAGACGGTAATTTTTAAAAGAGCCACAATCAATGTCATAAAAAACAGTCTATTTGAGTAAATCCCAAATAGACTGTCTTAGTTTTAGCTTATTAAGTAGTTAAAAAACTTCTTTTAGCTAAGCTTCAAATGTGACGTTGATAGTTATGTTTTCGCCTGCTAAATAATATCTGCTTTCGAGAACTTGTTCACCTATTCTAAACTCATTGATCGTACGTCCGTTAAACATAGCCGTATCAAGTTTTACAGCGCTGTTTTTGGTTATTACGACTTGTTTGCTCGTTGTTCCGTCAGTAAAGGTCACAGTGATTTCCCATGGTTTTACCGCTGCTTGCGGGTCAAAGCCCTTAAGCGAAGTAAGTTTCTGTGATAAATCAAGGTCTTTTGTAAACCAATTGGACTCACTATACAAGCTTACATGATTTTGAGGTACATAAAAATTGGTTAAAGTTCCGGCTATATCTTTATCGGTAGTGCCGCCTCTGAAGTAATCGGGAGAGTTATAAAAACCTGCATAGATAATATGTCCTTTTTCAACCGTGCCGGTGTAAATCAAGACAAAGTTATCAAGTTTTGCACATCTAGCAAAATGATCCAATCTTGAATATACGCTTCCTGTCGTACGGCTTAACAATTGATTGTTGTCTGTTTTAATAACAACAGTTTCCAATTCCGCACAGTCGGAGAACGCATTTGCATCTATTTTTTTAGTCGTTTCGATAATGTTGACAGTTTTCAGACCGCTGTTTTTGAAAGCTGATCCCCCGATATTTATCACTGCGCTAAAGTCAACGTATTTCAAGTTAGAGCAATTTTCAAAGGCATTGGTGCCTATATCAGTCACTTTATCCATGCAGATAAATTCAAATGCGCAATTTTGGAAGGCATAATTCCCTATTTTTGTGACTTGACCTAAATCAGCATAATCTAAATTAGTGCAATTTTGGAAAGCATTTGTTCCTATTTCCGTAATTTGCCCTAATTGAATAGAGTCAATATTTAAGCAGTTTGCAAAGGTGTAATTGGGAATTTTGGCTCCAAATTTAGGCAGTATATTGCTTACAAATTCGGAATCTATGCCTGAATAGTTAAACAGATATTGCGCAGTAAGTGACGTAACACCAGGTGCTTCTAACACTTTTAACGAAGCGGTAGAATGGAAGTACCCGTTAGCCGTAATAGCTGTTATCTCATCAGGCAAATAAATTTCTTCCAATCCTTTCGCAAGAGCAAATACAGGAGTACTTTGCGTAGCACTAATTGCGCAGCTTCCGTCTTCCTCGAGGAATCTGACCACTTTAAGGTTTACTGTAAAGGCAAAAGGAATGTTCTTGAATGTTGTAACAGTGCTTGGCACCTCAAACAATCCTTGTTCGTTTGCCCAAAACGCAATGTGCATTGTTGTCATATCGATATCATAAAGTGCGCCGTTTACAATCTTAAAGGCAGTGTTACCTTCATGTACAGTCACATTTGATAACCTTAAGTTAGAAAAGCTTGAATCAATTGAGGTAGGTTGCGTTGTAGTAAAACCGGATGTATGGTAACCCAATTCATTAATGGACTTAGGAATTACCAAACTCGTTATCTTGCTGTCGGCAAAAATTTTTAAAGGCAGTTTATTGACTTTGCCATTTGCCCAATTGTCATTATCAAGTCCGGTGACAGTAGCAAGTTCGGTACATCCCGCAAAAGCCGCATTGCCTATTGAAGTAGCAGTATAAGAAGGCAATGTTAAATCTATTTGAGTGAGATTTACGCAATTTTCGAAAGCGCTTGTACCTATGTTGGCAGCAGAAGCAAAGTCAACACTGCTTATTCCGCTTCCTTTAAAAGAGAAGTTTGCAAAATCCTGTACGTTAGATGTATCAATAGTCGTCAAAGAGACACAGTTTTCAAACATATAAGTAGTAAGATTAGTTACAGTACCTAAATCAATTGCCAACAGGTCATGCATGGTTTGGAAAATGTTGTTCTTTACAGTGATGGTATCAACATCATTTAGAGAAATACTACGAGCGCCGTTAACGGCTCTTATTAATAAACCGTCTTCAACAATGTCGACACCGTTGGCTACGCCAAAGCAATAGCTGCCAAAGGAAGTCACATTACGTAAATCAAGGTGATAGTCTGCGTTGATTTCGTATGTCCCTATGTGGGTAGCATCAATATCTATTAAGGTATAAGTACCCGGAGCCTTGCCTTCTCCGTCAACATCGGGATGAGCAAATCTGATACTCTTTAGGTAATTTGCCTCTCTGAATGTTTGGTCGGGCAATGCATTGACACTGTCGGGGAATATCACTGTTTCAACCTTTGACTGATAAAACAGATTAGTATTAGTTATCTGCATACCTAAATGTGCGCCAAAATCTAAAGTTTTTGCACCGCATCTAGAAAAGGTATTTGCAGGGAAAGTTATAAAATGATATGACAGTTTAACGGTTGTGAGGTTTTCTGTTTCGTAGAGATAATATGAGTTAGTAGTAAGCGAACTTTGATAGTTGCCAATCACCGTTATTGAAGAGTCATAGCCGCTCATATCAATTTCGATCAGATTCTTCAAATATGCAAAAGTATACTGGTAGGTCTGTGTTTTGCTGCCTTGCGGAAAAACAATTTTTGTAACATTAGAGCAAGCAGAAGATGTGCCGAGTATATCTTTAGGCAAGGATACTAAGTTAATCGGTACATTATAAACAGTGATGGGTACGCCTGTCTCAATGTCTGCTCTGCCGTACGGATAAAGGACGATAGTTAATATTTCATTATCTTCTCCGTCAACGCCTACCTTATAAAGCACATTTTCTATTGCTTTAAATACTGTATTTTCTTGAGC
>CALGIK010000070.1 GCA_937915515.1 uncultured Clostridia bacterium | reverse complement strand
CGTCTTGCTTAAAATGAAGTATCTATTCGCAAAAGCTGTGTTTTGCGAATAGATACTTCATTGTCAATGCTTCGTTTTTTTATTATCCCCTTCCCTTCTTCATATTTACATAATCTGCTTTTAGGAGTATCAGTATATTGTGTTTTGAGAGTAGTTTTTCACGTATAAAAACTATTAAATGAAATTTTGCTTTTTATAATTATATGCATTATTTGAGATTTGCATTTTTCAGTTGTATCCATTGCTAATTATTTAAAGATTATTTTTAAACAAATGTTAAAAGTATATTTACAATAAAATAAAAGTATGGTAATATGTTTTTATGGCAAAGGTAAATAATAGTGATTATTTTGCTATACGAGAACACAAAAGTCAGGAAAAAATCAAACAAATTTTATCTAATGATTTGCCGGAATTCTGCAGCGAATTTTTCATTGCTCTTGAAAGTCGCACTTCCGTTTTGACAAGACTTAATTACGCTTATGATCTGCGTACTTTTTTTAATTTTGTTCTTCAAAATCTGTATGATTTTAAAAAAATCGATGATTCAAAATCAATTAATAAATCAGATTTAGAAAAGATTTTACCTTACAATATTGAGCAATATCTTAGCTTTTTAAGCGATTATGAGCGTGACGACGGAAAAGCCTTTACAAACAAAGATAAAGGAAAAGCTCGCAAACTATCGGCAATAAAATCTTTATTTCGCTATTTTTATAAACGCGGAGATATAAAAAGCGACGTTACCGCAAAAGTTGACTCACCTAAAATTTTCGAAAAAGAGATTATCCGATTGGTGCGGAAATTAATGACCTTTTAAACACAGTGGAAACAGGCAACGGTTTGACGTATCATCAACAAGTTTTTCATGCAAAAACCAAAACACGTGATATGGCAATTGTGTCGCTATTTTTAGGTACAGGTATTCGTGTCAGTGAACTTGTCGGTCTAAATTTAAGTGATATGGATTTTACAAATGATAATTTTGTTGTAACACGCAAAGGCGGCAATCGAGTGATTTTGTATTTGAATCCTGAAGTAAAACAATTTGTGATGGAATATTATGACATTCGAAAAGACAATGCTAATGTGCCTGTCGGTGAAAATGCGCTGTTTTTAAACTTAAGTAATAAACGGCTCAGTACCCGAGCGGTGGAAAATATAATAAAAAAATACAGCAAAATTGCCTCCCCCCTCAAAAAAATAACGCCGCATAAATTGCGAAGCACTTTTGGCACAGAGTTATATCGAAGTACCGGCGACATATATATTGTTGCCGACGTATTGGGTCACAAGGACGTCAACACAACCAAAAAGCATTATGCTGCAGTCACAGAAGATATTCGAAAAAAGGCGGCTCAATACGTA
>CALGIK010000069.1 GCA_937915515.1 uncultured Clostridia bacterium | reverse complement strand
CGTATCCCAACTGCCGGGTA
Source organism: uncultured Clostridia bacterium (assembly GCA_937915515.1). Taxonomy (GTDB): domain Bacteria; phylum Bacillota; class Clostridia; order Christensenellales; family CAG-314; genus SFEB01. Next base: position 3,600 of record CALGIK010000069.1, on the reverse strand, counting down.
TATCGTTTATGCGGCGATAATAAATGGCTCGGGGGTTGTCCCAACTGCGGAAAACAGCCAAAACGGCTTCCATAAGTTGAACTTTGGGGTCCTGAGGGAATTCCTCTTTTTTGTTCTGCTTATAAAAATCCTTAAATTTTGCTACGATTTGTTTAAGGTCAAGTGCATCAAGCTCGGTGTCAAGCTTATACCCTTTTGCTTTTTTGCTTTCGGTAAGAATTTTTTCGAAATCGGATTTTTCCAGTCCCATGACAACGTCGGAGAACATCTGAATAAATCTGCGGTAACTGTCATAAGCAAAACGGGCATTGCCTGTCAATTTTGCCATACTTTCGACAGTTTGGTCGTTTAAACCTAAGTTTAATATTGTGTCCATCATGCCGGGCATTGACGCACGTGAGCCGCTCCTGACGCTGACTAAAAGCGGATTGTTTACGTCGCCTAACTTTTTGCCTAATTTTTGTTCCGTTATTGACAGAGCATTAAAAGTTTGCTCAATAATTTCAGTGGATAATTTTTTTCCGTCTTCGTAATATTTTGTGCAAGCCTCTGTTGTTATGGTAAAACCGTCAGGCACAGGCAGACCTAAATTTTTCATCTCCGCCAAATTTGCGCCTTTGCCGCCCAATAAATCACGCATTCCTCCGTTGCCCTCGTCAAAAAGATACACATACTTTGTCACTTGATTTTTCCTCCTGATATAAATCAACTTTTTACTAATCGGTTTATTCTATCAAATTTTTGGATATTTTACAACAAATTAAACGTAGTATGAGAAAAATACTGTATTTTTAAAACAAAAATTGTATACTGTTTAGTTTTTTTATAAGGTTTTCAATGTAGGATGATAAAATAATAAGCATTTCGTTTAAATAAATATCTATTTTTAATACCGTTATTCTTTCGAGAGAAGTATTGTCTACTTGTTTAAAGCAATTTAAAACTGCGGGAGACAAAGGCGTACAGATGCCGCTTTTACAATTTTGGCAGACTGCGCCGCCGTTTATTTTGTCTATGTATAATTTTGAAAACACCGTTGACGAACAGCAATTGCACTTGTCAAATGATAAACCGAAGCCTGCGATTTTTATTGCGTCAAGCAAAAACTTTGTTAACGCCAATTTGGGAGTTACGCCCTCCGCTAATTTGAGCAAAGACTTAATCAGTAATAAAAACAAAGAGGCATTAGGCTCGTTCTCCTGCCCGATGACAGAAACAAATTCCGTCATAACGCAAGCGCAAGTATAAGCGTCTATATTGTTTCGCAAATCAAAAAAACTTTCGATTTCGGTACAATTAACCACCAAAAACCGTCCGTTTTTTTCGCTTAGCTGATATTCCCCAAAACAAAATTGCTGAGCCGCAAACTTGAGTTTTGCCTGCGGCTTTTTAACGCCTTTAATGTGCGCGCTTATTTTACCTGTGTCTAAGCCGTACAAAAGAAGCATTTTATCAAAATCTAAATAATCCGCCGTTTTTAGGCATATTGCCTTAACGGTTTTGGTGTCCATCTTCCTCCGTCAATCTTTTGTAGAGTGAGTAGTAAGCGGGTTGTCCCGTTTTTTTAAACATCTGCCATGCCAAATCTCTGTCATCCATTGTTTTGTCCCTCCTGATTGCTTTGTTAGTCTTTGCACGACCATTGTGTTTTATGCACTCTTAAAAGTGTATTTATTTTAGCGGTTAACGCTTTTTATTAATCTTTTTTGCTGTAACCTATTTCTGTCAAAACAAAATTGCTGTTACGCCAGTCTTCTTTTATTTTTACCCATAACTGCAAATTGACTTTTGCGTTTAAAAATTTTTCGATTGCCTCACGGGCATATGTGCCTATGCTTTTTATCATACTGCCTTGCTTGCCTAAAATTATGGCTTTATGCGTCGATTTTTCGGTTATTATGTTTGCATCAATGAGCCAGCTGTTTTTTAGCTCATTATAAATCATTTTGTTAAGCTCAATACCGATTCCGTGCGGAATTTCCTTATCCAAAAGCAATAATGCTTTTTCCCTGATTATTTCGCAAACCAAAAACCGCTCTGATTTGTCGGTTACTTCGTCAGCTTCAAAATACATTTTGTCGTCCGTCAAATACGTTTTAAGGTGCTCTTTTAATTCCTCCACACCTTTGTTTTTGCGTGCCGAAAGGGCAAAAACTTCCCTTATTTTAGGATAAGCATTTAGTTTGCTTAATTGTTCCATCAATTTTTCGGGTTGAGATATATCGGTTTTTGTGACGGCAACAACAAGAGGAATATCGGTTTTGCTATATTTAACCACTAAATCCAAATCGGCGTTTTTTATACCGTCATGTCCGTCTATAACCAAAAGAATACAATCCACACCGTCAATGGCATTTTCGATATTTTTAGCCATCAAGCTGCCTAATTGGTTTTTGGGGACAAGCGCACCGGGTGTATCTACAAATATCATCTGATAACCCTCTTCCGTCCATATGCCTAAGATATTTTCACGCGTCGTTTGCGGCTTAGGACTGACTATGCTTATCTTTTGTTGAATTAGACTGTTTAGCAAAGTTGATTTGCCGGCATTTGCCCTGCCTACAATTGCAATGTATCCTGATTTAAATTGAGTCATCGTTACCTCTTGATATTTAGTATTTCTAAAATATTTTCCGTCAGTGAAAACATTTTTTCTTCTTCGGTTTTTTCCATATGGTCATAACCTAATAAGTGTAAAAGTGCGTGCAAAGCCAAAAAGGCAATTTCACGTTTTAATGAATGACCGTATTCCTCGGCTTGTTTTTTCGCTATGTCTAAACATATCACAATATCGCCTAAAATAAAGTTTTGTGTCTGTGGGTTTTTGTCTGCGGTAAACGTATCATTTATAATTTCTTGCGCTTTTAGGTTTAAATTAGGAAAGCTTAATACGTCAGTTGCTAAGTCTTTGTTGCGATGCTGATTGTTTAATTGTCTTATTTCGTCTTCGCCGACAAATATACAGCTTACCTCACAATTTTTAGGCTGATTTAAGTATTTTGAAGCAAATTTAAGCGTCTTTGCTATTAAGTTACGCTTAAAAAAATCTACGCCGCTAAAAAAAATTTTCATTAATCGGTGCTTGTCTCCCTTAACGTATCCATAACTTTATCTTCGTGCTTATCGGCTATAATAGCTATTTCGGGATATTTTACCCTTTCGTGCCGAGCGCCCATGTATGTGGTAATTATCGTTTGTTTTATAATATCAATTTCCTTCATCGTAAGGTCGCAATTATCAAATTGACCAAACTCCATACGTTCCTTAACAATACCCTCCACGACTTTTTCGGCTTTTGCTTTATCGGCAACGGAAAGCGAACGCAGCGTCGCTTCGCAAGCGTCCACAATCATAAGTATGCCGTTGATTTTTGTTGTGGGAGTGGGACCCTCATAGCAATAGTCTTTTAACGCTAATTCGCCTTCGGTGTATTGCTTTGCTTTTAAATAAAAAAAGCGCATTACAAAACTACCGTGATGCTCTATTATGGCTTTTTCGATTTCTATAGGCAATTTATATGTTCTGGCTAAACTCAAACCGTAAACTATATGGTTTGAGTTTAGCCAGAACATATAAATTGCCTATAGAAATCGAAAAAGC
>CALGIK010000068.1 GCA_937915515.1 uncultured Clostridia bacterium | reverse complement strand
GCTGTCTACCCCTTGCGCAATAAGTTTAGTATTAACACCTTTAAAAAAACACGCATCATCGTTTATCAAAGCTCTAAACGATGCCATACGCATATTTTTACGAACAAGCGAAAAATCAACAGCGGCAATATTTGCCAATGTACCGCCCTTAGGCAAAAACTCGTTATACGCTTCGTCAAAAAATTTTGCGCCAAGTGCTGCCGCCATACCGCAACCGCAATCAGCCGCAATACTGTCTCCTAAACAAAGTATAACCTTATTGACATTTAATTTAATGGCTTGCAGTATCAGTTGACCTATCCCGTATGTACTGGCTTCTAAAACATTTATGTTTGGTACTGCTTTTTTACCTATTAGCTGAGATGTCTCGATAACGGCGGTATCTTCAAAAATCAAAAAATAACATTTTGTAAGCTGCATCGCCGCATTAAAAGCGTTTGCAAAAATCTTTCTGCCGTCCTTACAACACATAAAAGCGTCAAGGCTTTCTTCACCGCCGTCGGCGACGGGTACTTTTATTATTTCGCAAAAAGGATAAGCCTTGTTTATCTGATAGCTTATTGTATCACAAACTTCCTTTGCGCTTAATATTCCTTTATACGAATCAGGAGCAATAATGACCTTATGCACTTTTTCACCTTTTTTTAGTAATGGTTAGTATGTTTGTTTAGCGTTATTTATTTTTGTAGAGTCTGTATTTATGCCTTTTTTGACGGAAAGCGACCACGCAAAAAGCATCCCTGCTATCGTTTGCACATAAGGCAAAAAGCATTTATCCGCTTCGGGCAACAAAACAAAATCGTGGGCAGGTTCCGCAAGTAAAGGACATTCGGTAAAAACAATCAGTTTTCCCTTAGAAGCTTTTGTTTTGGCGCATATATCTAAGTAAAACGGCTTATTATCGTCGTCGCTCGCAAACATAACAACGGTATAAGTCTTGTCTAACAGCACCGCAGCATCAAGAAATTGACATATATCCAAAGCATTAGCATTAATCAGGCAATTTTGTCTTAAAATATAAGCAATTTTTTCGGACACGGTAGTCTGCCCCGACAATACAAACAGATTAGTGGATACACTCACATATTCTTCGGCAATTTTATTGATACTTTGGCGCTGGCGCAAAGTGGCGTCTATTAAAGCGGGCAATTGAGTATCAGCTGCAAGCAAAGTATACTTGTCCGTCAGCGCTTCTGTCAGCATATAAAACAACAGCATTTGCGCTAAAAAAGTTTTTATACCGCTTTGCGTAACAATTTCTCCAACGTTAAAAAACAAGTGCTGACCGATTTTTGCTAAAGAGCTGTTTTCATTATTGGTAACGCTTACAACAATAGCGCCTTGTTTATAAGCTTTTTGAGCGATTTGCAAAACATCCTGACACTCACCGCTTTCGGAAAAAGCAAAAACAACGTAATCTTTTAAATATATTTCATCGCCGCTGTCAATAAGACAAGTATCGATAACAGCCACAGGACTTCCCAAATATTTAGCTGACAATGATTGAAAGTAAAGTCCTGCATTGTTAGCGCTGCCGCAAACAACTATTGCATAACCTTTTGGTTTGTAATCCTTAATGAGTTTGGCAAGCGAAATAATTGTTTCTCTGTTTGTATCATATGTTTGCTGCAAAACTTTTTTTTGACAAAAAATTTCCTCAGATAAAAACGTAGGCATACTAACCTCCTTTGAGGTAATATATTGTACAAGTACGTATTTTTATGATTTTTTGTCTTTTATTTTAAGGCGTTTAAGGTAATTTCAGCCAACTGTGCTACGTTAAGAGAAGCTATTTTTAAATTTTGTCTAAAAACACTTATTCCGCGTTTTTTCGGCGTGTCTGTTACGGTGCGTACAGCAAAAAACGGCTTATCGTTTAAAGCGCACACCTGCGCAAAAGCAGCGCTCTCCATATCTACGCAAAAGGGGCAAAATTGTTTTTGTATTTCGTCACGGCGGCTGTCTTCTATAAAGGCTTCACCCGTAACCAATCTTCCATAAAAAACATTAAAGTCAAATTTATTTTTCTCTATTTCCTCTTTAACCAAATTTACCATACTTTCATCTGCTAAAAAGCCGCCGCTGGTATAAACAGGCTCGTTTTTTGTTAAAAATTCCTCATTAAAATCGTGATGCATAATGCTGGTGCAAATAAGAGCGTCGCCGATATCAAGACCATTATCAATAGCGCCGCAAACACCAAACATAAGCATTTTGTCCGGGTTAAAGGTATCAAGAAGCATTTGCGTAGCGGCGGCGGAATTTACTTTGCCAATTCCGCAGACTACGGCAAGATAATCTAAGCCGTTAAAAATTCCTTTGTACCATTTTAGTTTATTAAAAATATATTCTTGTTTTGGATTAAGAAATTGCACAATGGGCGCAATTTCCTCAAAAGAAGGCACAACTATTCCTATTTTCATTTTTCTCATCACAAATAAATATAACACTTTTTAGAATAAATTTCAAGCATATATAAAAACAAGGAAGATTTAAAGAATTTTAATTCAATCAGGCAAAAAAATCCAAAATGTCCTTTATGAGTTTTTTCGGACAGTCAATTAAAGGCGAATGTCCGCTGTTTGTGTATTTGATTAACACGCTGTTTTTGATTGCCGAGACATTTTCCTTTACCATATATTCGGGCACAACGTAATCGGTATCCGCAGAAGTAAAAACGCAGGGACAATTTACCTTTTGTATGCTGTTGTCGCCCTTACTGTAAGCCGAATCTGTATCCGACATATTCAAGCTCGCTAAAGCCCAATCAAGATAAGGCAGGCAAACCTGTTTTGCCGTTTCCTTAATAAAAATCTCGTTGTCAGCAGCGTTTGGCTTATTTAACGGATAAATTACGGCATCCCAAACTTGCGCTATTGCTTTATAATTTTTTTCGGCAAATGCTTTTACCAAAGGCGCCACCTGAACGGGATCAGCCGCCATTTCGTCTACGGACAAATAAGGCTCGTTAGGCATTGGCTGTCCTTTTTCGTCTTTTTTAAATATAGGATAACCTTTATGGCTTGCCCCCTCGATACTGAACAGTTTTTTGACTAAAAAAGACGAAAAAGGACAGC
>CALGIK010000067.1 GCA_937915515.1 uncultured Clostridia bacterium | reverse complement strand
CCAACCAAAAAAGAGACAACGTAACAAAGTGCACGGATTTCGCAAAAGAATGAAGACATCAGGCGGAAGAAGGACACTAGCGCGCAGACGCAACAAAGGCCGCAAAAAATTGACAGCGTAAAAATTGAAAAAGATTTATCGTATCAAAAACAATTGGCAATACAAATACGTTTATAAAAAGGGTAGCGTTATAACAAATAAAACGTTTACTCTTGTTTTTGTTAAAAACAACTCTCCGCTGCCAAAATTTGGATTTAATATAAATACAAAATACGGCAAAGCGGTAAAAAGAAACAAACTTCGGCGTCAATTAAAAGAGATATGTCAATCGTTTGCTCAAGAGATATGCGGCGGTTATTATATAATTAAACCACGGTTCACTCACGAAAATACGCCGCTTTACAGTCAATTAAAAACGGAAATATTTGAGTTGATAGAGAGAACGTTAAAAGGGAGAAATTAGGCAATGAAGTATATTTGCATTGCCTTGTTAAAACTATATAAAGCCACAATATCAAAAATAAAAGGTAAAAAGTGTATTTATGCACCAAGCTGCTCCGTATACGCAATTGAAAGTTATAAAGAGCACGGTTTTTTTAAAGGCAGCTACTTAACTTTTTTAAGACTAATCAGATGCGCACCGTGGGGTAAGGGCGGTTTTGATCCTGTACCTTATAATTACAAGGGAGACATAAAATGGTCTATTTAACGGGACTGTTAGACGCAGTTTTAAGCTGGTGGGAAGTAATAGAAAATATTTTAAACAACTGGGGGGTAATATTGACCTCCGGTATTGATTTTGATTTTTCGGCAAACACAAACTTTATAGCAAAATTAATAACGGGATTGTATGAGGGATTAAACAGTTATGGTTGGACAATAATTCTTTTTACTGTCATTTTAAGGTTAATCACCTTACCGCTGGATTTTTGGCAAAAACTGTCCATGAAGAAAAACAGCAGAATAATGCAGGAAATGCAACCCATAATGGAAAAAATCGACAAGGTTTACGGTGACGATGCACGCAGCGCTAATATAGAAAAACAAAAGGTGATGAAAAAATATAAATACAGCCCCGCCGCTATGTGCTTGCCCACACTCGTAACAATGGGTTTATTTATTTTTATGTTCAGCGGCTTAAACAGCTGTTCAAACGCTCTTAACATTAAAACTTATCAAAAAATGCAGCAGACATATCTGACGGCTTATTCTTCAGTTTTATCACAGCACGAAAACGATTTTAGCAGTGTTAGCGATAACCAAGGCGGATATGTTTTATACAGTTACTATGCTACACACAAAAACGAATTCAGCGGAGCTGACGCACAAACCTTAAATCAAGGTTATGCCCAAATACTGAGTCAAGCTACAACAGCGGGTAAAGTTGCCGCAATTAAGAGCTTTACGGACAACGCCGAAGGTTTTTTATGGATAAAAAGTTTATGGAGAAGCGATAACTGGCAAAAAGTATTGCCCAAAAACCTTTCTCAGTTTACAACGGCTCTTTCGGGTAACAAAAATATAGACGGACTGACGAACGAAATAATATACGATGACATATACGAGGCGCTTTCGATGCCCCAGGACTATTTATCAGGGGAAGAATTAACACAAGCTAAAAAATCACTGGGATACGGTAAGGACCTTTGGAACGGTTTATTGATATTACCTGTTTTGGCTGTTGCGCTAACGCTAATTACAACGCTTATAGGCAATAAAACGCAAGGCAATATCGGCACCGGACAACAGGCGCAAACGGCTAAGAGTCAACAAAAAATAATGATGTTTATGATGCCTGTTTTAATGGGAGTGTTTGCATTTACAAACCCTGCTGCTTTTGCGCTGTATTTAGTCGCAAGCAGTCTGATAAGCATTCTGCTTAATTTTATTCAGAATCCTATTATTGATAAAATTTTAGCAAAGAGAGAAAACGCCATTAAAAAAGAAGTCGGCTACAGGAGATAATTGATAATAATGGAAAAAGTGACAGGCAGCGGTAAAACGCTGGAAAAAGCCATTGATGATGCGTTGCAAAAACTTTGCTTAACAATCGACCAAGCAGAGTACGTAGTAATAAGCAACGGCGGCTTTTTTAGAAACTGCAAGGTTGAAATGTGGAAAAAACCAACAGAAGGCGAAAGACAGCGGGATTTTTTACAGCAATTGTTAAACAAAGCGGGATTTGACCTTAACGTTACGCTAAGCGAGGATTCTCAAAATATTAACCTTAACATAGAAGGAAAGGACAGCACAGCGGTTATAGGTTATCGGGGAGATGTGCTTGACAGCTTGCAGCTTTTAACAAGCATTGTTGTTAAAAACAGCGACAGTAAGCATTTTTTCCTTGACTGTGAAAATTATCGCGAAAAAAGACGTTTAACGCTGATTAAACTGGCTAACAATTTAGAACAAAAAGTTTTAAGGACAGCGAAAAAGACAAAACTCGAACCTATGAATGCTTACGAAAGACGTATTATTCATACAACGCTTAAAGACAGCACAAAAATTAAGACGCACAGTGAAGGGACGGAACCTTTCAGATACGTGGTGATAGAACCTCTTTTTAAAAACAGTGCCGAAAAAAATCCCCAGGAAAAGGCAAAAGAAGACACCTACAATACTCAACGGAAGCAATTAAACTTTGTCTTTCGCACTAAATCAAAAAGACCGTATGAAAAGTAGGCGTTCTGCCTGCTTTTTTTAATTACAAGAAATAAAAAATAATGGAAAAAATAATAGCATTAAGTACCCCACAAGGACGGGGAGCCATAGCGGTTTTGCGATTTAGCGGAGAGGGAATAAAAGAAAAACTCAAAAAATATTTTTCGCCCTTTCCGAGTCAAGCAAACCAATTAAAAGCGGGAAAAATTAATTTGGACGGCATAACTGACAGCGCTATGCTTGTTTATTTTGACGCACCCAAAAGCTATACGGGCGAAGAAATGGCGGAACTTCATATTCACGGCAGTCCTATGTTAATAAAAACAGCGCTCGAAATATTTTTGAGCGACGGTTTTGTAATGGCGCAAAACGGTGAATTTACAAAACGCGCTTTTTTAAACGGTAAAACCGATTTAGCCCGCTCCGAAGGTCTAATTGATTTAATTGACGCCGAAAGTCAATCGGCATTAAAAGCCGCTTCCGATTTAGCTCAAAACAAATTGGGCAAAAAGATAAAAAACCTTCAAAGTGAATTGACGGATATAAGAGCATTAATAGAAGCAACTCTCGATTATCCCGAAGAGGATTTGGAAGGCACACAGCTGCCCTCAATAGAAAAAAAACTTCAAAATATAATATTTGAATTACAACAATTGCTAAAAACAGCAAGTGACGGTAAAACGGCAAAATACGGGATAAACATTGCTCTTATCGGTAATGTAAACGTAGGTAAAAGCAGCCTGTTAAATGCTTTAGCCGGCTTTGACAGAGTAATTGTCAGTGCCGAGGAAGGCACAACCCGTGACACGGTAACGGAAAGTATTTTGTATAAAGGACTTCGTTTTAACCTAACTGATACCGCAGGAATACGTGAGACAAAAAACGAGATTGAAAAAATTGGTATCTCCCGTGCAAAAAAAGCTTCGGAAGATGCCGATCTGGTGATTTATGTAATAGATGAGCCTATAATTCCTTTAGAATATCAGGAGATAAAAAAACCAAAATTATTAGTATTTAATAAAACCGACCAATTGGGTCAGTTTATAAAAGCCGACGTAAATCTTTCGGCAAAAGAAGGAACAAACATACAATTGCTTAAAGAAGTAATTTATAATAAGTTTAACGGCGAAGGAATTTTAAGCGCAGATATTCTGCTTACTTCTTCCCGTCATGTTTCCTGCATAAAAAACGCTTATAATGCCGTTAAACAAGCAAACGAAAATTTATATAGCCTAACCATGGATATAATAGCTTCTTTCGTTAACGAAGCATGGCTTTCTTTAGGACAGATAACCGGCGAAACAGACACGCAAACAGTAATAGACGAAATATTCAGCAAGTTTTGTTTGGGTAAATAAAACTATGATACAATAGCGAAACAAATTAAAAAATAAATGACAGAAACAACAAACATACAAAAACAAACGAATTTTGACGTAATAGTAATAGGCGCAGGTCACGCCGGCTGCGAAGCTGCGCTTTCTAGCGCACGTTTAGGCAAAAAAACGCTTATACTTGCTACCAATCTTGATACGGTAGCACATTTAGCGTGCAATCCCAGTATCGGGGGAACGGCAAAAGGTCAAATAGTAAAGGAAATCGATGCCTTAGGCGGCGAAATGGCAGTAAACACAGACAAGAGTTTATTGCAGCTGCGTATGCTTAACCGTTCTAAGGGTCCTGCCGTATACAGTCCCAGAGCGCAAGTAGACAAATTTGCTTACCATACAAATATGAAACATACGCTCGAAAGCACTTCAAATTTATACTTACGGCAGGGAGAAGCAACGGATATTGAAGTTAAAAATGACGGATACAGCGTAAGGGTAGCAACTGGGCTGACTTACAGCGCAAAAGCCGTTGTTGTTGCGACGGGAGTTTACCTTAACAGTAAAATCATAATAGGCAAGTATGTAAATGAATGCGGTCCCAACGGTTTTGTCAGCGCAACTAAGCTTACCGACAGTCTTATTGGTTTAGGCTATCAGATACGTCGTTTTAAAACGGGTACGCCGGCAAGAATAAACGCAAGGAGCATAGATTTTAAATCAACTTCCATTCAATGCGGCGAAATCGACATGCCGCCCTTTAGTTACATTAACGATAATAAAAACGTTAAGCAGCATCCCTGCTATTTGACATATACGACAGAAGCTACAAAAGATATAATTTTAAAAAACAAGGACAAAGCACCCGTCTTTACAGGCGAAATCAGCGGTATAGGTCCACGCTATTGCCCTTCGATAGAAGATAAAGTTGTTAGGTTTTCGGACAAGGAGCGTCATCAGATATTTTTGGAGCCGGAGGGCATAAATACCCAAGAAATATATGTGCAAGGCGTTTCGAGCAGTATGCCCGCCGATATTCAATACGAAATTTACCGTACGGTAAAAGGATTGGAGAATGTCGAAATAATGCGGGACGCATACGCAATCGAATACGACTGCATTGATTCTACAATTCTTTACCCCTCTTTGATGAGTAAGATTAACACGGGATTATTTTTTGCAGGACAAATAAACGGCACAAGCGGTTACGAAGAAGCAGCCGCACAAGGGATAATGGCAGGCATAAACGCAAGCCGTTTTATAGAAAAAAAAGAGCCTATTGTTTTGCAAAGGTCGCAAGCATATATCGGAGTGCTTATAGACGACCTCACGACAAAAGGCACAAACGAACCCTACCGTATGATGACAAGCCGTGCGGAATACAGATTAATTTTACGTCAAGATAACGCCGATTTACGTCTGACGGAAATAGGCAAACAAATTGGGCTTGTTGACGATACACGTTATAATATTTTTTGCGCAAAAAACCAACAGTTAAAAGAAGCGGAAACAATTTTAAACCAAATACTTAAGCCCGCACAAATCAATCCTGTATTTGTTAAAGCCGACGAAGCGGAAGTAAAAACAGGCATCACAATAAAAGCGGCGTTAAAGCGGGCAAAAATTACGGTAGCGATACTGGAAAGGGAATTTGGACTCTTTAAAGATTATATGCCTCAAGTAAAGGAACAGATAGAGATAGAAACAAAATACGAGGGGTACATTGCTAAGGAAAAGGAAAAAATAGCTGCCGCAGTAAAAACAGAAAATAAAACGTTGCCGGTAGAATTAGATTACACAAAAATAAGCGGGTTAAGAAAAGAAGCGCAGCAGAAATTAAATAAAATCAGACCGTTAACATTAGGTCAGGCAAGCAGAATCAGCGGTGTCAGTCCTGCCGACATATCCGTTTTAGCGGTGTATTTGATGGGGAACGGAAAGCATGAATAAAGCAAACAAAAAAAACGGCATTAAGGAAAAGGTTGTTAAAAATAATCAAAACAATTTGGATAATGATATTAATCTAGAAGAAGAATTAAATGCCGATGACATAACGCTTAGTGATACCGCTGAAGAAAATACGTTTGACAATGATTTTATAGCAGAAGATTTTAATGTTCATGGCGAAGAAATAGATTTAGTAAGTATTTTTGCCCCCTATTATTCTTTAAAAACAAGACAAGCAAACAAGCTTTACAAATATAAAGATTTTTTAATAAAATATAACAAAAAAATTAATTTGACGGGCATAACAGACCAATACGAAATAGCCGTTAAGCACTTTTTGGACAGCGCTTTAGGAGCGCAGTTTATCCCTCTTAACGCACAGCTGTGCGATGTAGGAAGCGGAGCGGGTTTTCCCGCTTTGGTGCTAAAAATTATCCGTGACGATTTAAAGGTAACATTAATAGATTCCATTGCTAAAAAAGTCGATTTTTTGCGCCATTTATGTAAAACGCTGAATATACAAACTCAGCGTTTTATCACACGAGCCGAAACTTTAGCATTGACCCGTCGCGAAACCTTTGATTGCGTGACAGCGAGAGCTGTGGCTTTTTTACCTACGCTGTTAGAGTATTGTGCGCCGCTTGTAAAATTAGGCGGGATTTTTTTAGCGTATAAAGGCCCCGAAGCCGAGTCGGAAATTTTAGAAGCGGCAAGAGCGGCAGAAACTTTAGGGATGGAATTAAAAAGCAAAAATGATTTTGTATTGCCTAACAATGATAAGCGTACAATATTGGTTTACGGTAAAGTAAGTGTTACTCCCCGAAAATATCCCCGTGCGCAAAATTTACCTAAAAAGAAGCCGATAATCTAATATCCCTTAAGCCGATAAACATTGCTTTACAGGGTTTAATAATTATGTTAATATATTTAATGGGGTAATATGTCAAAAATAATAACTATCAGCAATCAAAAAGGCGGAGTCGGCAAGACCACCACCGCAATAAATTTAGCGGCTTTTGTTGCCGAAAAAAAACGCAAAGTTTTAATAGTAGATATTGATCCGCAGGGCAACGCCACTACGGGTTTAGGTATAGCAAAAAACGAATTAAAGGGCAGTATGTATGATTTATTGTTATGTCAAATGCCTGCACAGGAAGTTATTTTGCATACTAAGGTTGACAATATGGACATATTGCCTTGCACAAACGACCTTGTCGGTGCCGAAATCAATTTGATAAACGTCAACAGGCGTGAATTTGTTTTAAGAGATGCTCTTACTCCGTTAAAGGATATTTACGATTATATCTTTATTGATTGTCCCCCGTCATTAGGACTGTTGACGCTTAATGCGCTTACGGCATGCGACGCAGTGATTATCCCCGTTCAGAGCGAATTTTTTGCTTTGGAAGGATTAAGTCAGCTGGTAAACACCATAAAAATAGTTAAACAGCGCACCAATCCCGATTTAGAAGTGGACGGCGTTATCCTTACCATGTACGACAGCCGCAGTATAATGAGCCGACAAGTCACGACGGAAATTCAGCGTTTTTTCGGCGAAAAAGTGTACAAATACCCTGTGCCACGCAATATTAAGGTTACTGAAGCGCCGGGATTCGGTATCCCTATATCAATACACGCTCCTAGTAGCAGCGGCGGTGTAGCATACGAAAAACTGGCTGAGGAGTTTATTCTTAGAGAGGAGACAACATAAATGACGCAAAATAAAAGTTTGGGAAGAGGT